>JAQUOO010000012.1 GCA_028717055.1 Candidatus Omnitrophota bacterium
TGGGTATCCTGCCCTTGCCAAAACGCGGCGGGATCGGGGCGCTGCAACAAAGCCACTGGCAAGAAAATCATGAAGGACAGCGCAGCCAAGAGCACACTCATGGCTTGCTTCGATAATATAAATTGCAGGCAATATCCAACTTGACTGTCGGGCTGATTCTGGCCGGCATACTTTCTAAATCGGCAACTCTGCCTTTTCAGACCTGGCTTCCTGACGCCGGTGTCGCTCCCAGCCCGGTTACAGCGCTTCTGCACGCGGCAGTCCTGGTCAAGATCGGTGTTTATGTCTATGCCCGTATCTTTATCGTCAATATCACGCCGGATATTCTTTGGCATACTGTGCTTCCGTTAATTGCCGGCCTAAGCGCGATCGTTGCCGCGGGCGCCGCCCTAATCGAAACAGATTTGAAGAGAATTATCGCTTATTCCACGATCAGCCAGATCGGTTTTATCTTTTTTGGCTTGAGCATCGGTAATGAAATTGCTGTATTGGGCGCGCTTTTATACATTTTTATGCATGGTTTGGCTAAGGCAGGATTGTTTCTTTGCGCCGGTATAATCGAACAAAATACCAAAACTAAAGATATAACTAAATTGGGCGGGTTGATTTCAACTATGCCTTTTACGGGGATAGCATTCTTAGCCTGCGCTCTTTCAGTAATGGGCATACCTCCATTCGGAGGGTTCTTTAGCAAATATCTGGTTTTTAGCGGCGCTTTGGCCGAGGGGAGGCTCTGGATCGTTCTTGTTTATTTAATCGGCGCTTTTATGACGATAATTTATCTTTTCAGGGTTTTTAATATGGTTTTTTTAGGCAAAGTGAATATAGAAGCGAAGGAAGGCAGTCCGATAATGATAGCTAGCGTTACGGGTTTAGCCGGGCTTTCCCTGGCCGCGGGTATTTTAATTTATTATCCTTATAACTTCGCTCAAGTTGCTACCTGGCAGATGCTGGGAGCGTTAAAATGATGGCAAATCCTTTATTGCTTACGATAATAATTCCTCTACTTTCAGGGATGCTGATTTTTTGCGTTCCGAAGAAATTAGAAGGCGCAAGATCAGGTTTGCTGGTTTTAGCGAACCTGGCTGGTCTAATTCTGGCAGTAATATTATTTAAACAGAACCTTACCTATACTTTACCGGGAATTGCTCCGGGCCTGGAATTATCTTTGCGCCTGTATCAATTCAGCGCTTTTATGCTTTTAGCTACCAGCCTATTTGGCATACTTATTGCTTTGTATTCAGTCATATTTATGCAAGGTAAAAATCTGGTTAGCCAATTTTACGCTTATTTTCTTTTTTCCATTGCCCTGACCAATGGAGCATTCCTTGCCGATAATCTTTTGGTCCTGCTTTTCTTCTGGGAAGGGCTTTTGGTTTTATTATTTGGTATGATTGCCATTGGCAACAAGGATGCTTTTAAAACTGCTACCAAAGCTTTTATTATCGTCGGCGTAACTGATCTTTGTATGATGTTGGGTATTGCCTTAACCGGCCACTTGGCCGGAACTCTTGTTATTTCCAAAATAAGCCTGACTTTAAGCCCACTGGCTAATTTAGCTTTTATTCTTTTAATGATCGGCGCAATCTCCAAAGCCGGAGCGATGCCTTTTCATAGCTGGATTCCGGATGCAGCCATTGATGCCCCGTTGCCTTTCATGAGTTTAATTCCGGCAGCCTTAGAAAAACTCTTGGGTATTTATTTCCTTGCCAGGATTTCTTTAGACTTATTCCGTTTGACTGTAAATTCAGGTTTAAGCACTTTGCTTATGATCGTGGGTGGAGCTACGATAATACTGGCGGTTATGATGGCTCTTATCCAAAAGGATTATAAGCGGTTGCTTTCATATCATGCCGTAAGCCAGGCAGGTTATATGATTTTAGGGATTGGAACAGCTGTGCCAGTCGGGATTATCGGAGGGCTCTTCCATATGATCAACCATGCTTTATATAAGAGCTGCCTTTTCTTGACTTCCGGCGCAGTTGAAAAACAGGCCGGCACTACAAACTTGGAGAAGTTGGGGGGATTGGCTAAGAAAATGCCGGTTACTTTTATATGTTTTATAGTTACTGCTTGCGCAATCTCGGGTGTTTGGCCATTTAACGGATTTTTCTCCAAAGAATTAGTTTATGATGGAGCGCTAGAGAGGGGATGGATCTTTTATTTTGTGGCAGTAGCCGGTTCTTTCTTCACTGCCGCGTCATTTTTAAAATTGGGCCACGCGGCTTTTATAGGCAAGATCAGCCTGGAGAATGAAAAGGTAAAAGAAGCGCATATTAGTATGTTGATTCCCATGATCGCCATAGCGCTTATCTGCACCTTTTTTGGCGTGTTCAATCAGTGGCCTTTAAATAATCTTATCCAGCCTATCTTGGGGGTTGAAAGGCTGGAAGGACATAATTTCAGCGGTTTTCCAAAGAACACAATGCTAGTGGTGCTTACTTTCGTAGTTTTAATTTTAGCCATACTTAACCATTTGTATGGTTTAAAGAAGAAGGAAAGCGGGCTTCACGCCTTGGATCATATCCGCTATCTCCCGGTCGTCTCCAATATTTATGATTTAGCCGAAAAAAGATTCTTTGATCCCTATAATTGGGGCTTGGGATTAGTAAATGTCATTTCCAGAATAAGCTTTGGAATTGATAAGGGGATAAATTGGGTTTATGACAGCTTGACCCCGAGCCTGGCTTATGGTTTTTCATCCGGTATAAGAAAACTGCATACCGGAAACTATTCGGTTTATCTGGTTTGGGCAATTGCGGGTATGTTGGTCGTTTTCGGATTACTTATTTTTGCATAGGAGATTATTTAAGTGTGCGCGTCATTGATTTTAATTCCGTTTATTAGCGTTTTAGTCCTTAACCTTCCAATCAGGGGGATCAAGAGGCTGGCTTTTGGTTTGGCTGTTTTCTTATTCTTGCTTCAGATGGCTGCGGTTTTAATTCCGGATCCTGCTTTCTGGAAAATCAATCATTCATTTTGCGCGAATATTTTTAATTTTGAGCTTGGCGCGGATATTTTAAGTAAAGTGGTTTTATTCTGTATTGCCATGGTCTCTTCGGTAACGTTGTTCAGCGCGCCTGCCTTTATAAAGAATAGCGATGAGAAATTTAATTTCATAAACATTCTTTTGATCGCTGTTTGCGGGATGAATGCCGTGGCTATGGCTAGAGATATTTTCTCGCTCTACGTGTTTTTAGAGATTGTGGCAGTTTCCTCTTTTATATTGATAGCTTTTAACCGGGATATGCCGGGTTTAGAAGGCGCGTTTAAGTATATTGTTTTATCCGGAGTGGCCACGGTTTTAATGATCGCTGGGATAGCTTTATTGGTGCTGATTGCCGGAAGCACGAATTTTTCGCTGGTTCACTATATGCTTATCACCCAAAATAAAAGCCTGATAGCCGGTTTAGCTGTAGGGTTATTTATTGTGGCTTTATTCATTAAATCCGGGCTTATGCCTTTTCATGGCTGGCTGCCGGATGTTTATACTTCGGCCCCGGCCCCGGCGTCAGTATTATTGGCAGGTATAATTACTAAAGTCGCCGGAGTTTATGCTTTGGTTAGGATAATGGTTTCAATGCTTGGATTTAGCGTTTCGATCCAATCCATTCTTTTATTTGCAGGAGCGGTTTCAGTTATCCTGGGAGCTTTAGCCGCGCTTACCCAGAGCGATTTTAAAAGAATGCTTAGTTACTCCAGTATCAGCCAGGTCGGATACATCATATTGGGTTTGGGCAGCGGGTCAGTTTTAGGAATTGCCGGAGCGGCTTTTCATATTTTTAATCACGCGGCTTTTAAGTCACTGCTTTTCATTAACTCCGCGGCAGTTGAAAGCAGGCTTGGTTCAAGGGATATAGATAAAATGGGCGGATTGGCCAAGCAAATGCCTTTAACCAGTTTGACTTCAGTAATTGGAAGTTTATCTTGCGCAGGAATTCCTCCTTTAGCCGGGTTCTGGAGCAAATTGATGATAATTATAGCCTTGTGGTTAGTTGGTTTCAAAAGTTACGCGGTTATTGCCGTGATAGGCAGCGTTTTGACTTTGGCTTATTTCCTGGTTTTACAAAGAAAAGTATTTTTTGGCAAACCCAGCGATGAATTTAAGGATATTCAAGAAGCAGGATTTAGCCTTAGTTTGCCCGCGATAGCCCTGGCAATTTTAATTGTAGTGGTGGGAGTATTATCGCCCTGGTTACTTAAGGGATTTATTTTAGGCTTTGTGCCGGTTCTGGGAGGTTAGTTTGTTTCTGGACATCTTGATTTTAATATTATTGGCAGGTGCTGCGCTCTGGACAGTAATGTGCAGGAGCCTTTTACGTTCAGCTATCGGGTTAGCTTTAACCAGCGCTCTGCTGACTTTGATGATTTTTAAAATGAACGCTCCTTTGGCGGCAGTATTCGAGTTATCTGTCTGCGCGGGATTAATTCCTGTTTTGTTTATCAGCGTGATTAGCCTTACTCAGGCCATGACCAAACAAGAGGTTATTAAGCATATGAAATCCCGGCTGGCCCGTTTTTGGGGCCTGCCTTTAGTTATAATTATTTTAGGTATATTGTTGGGTCTAGTAAGCGCCAGATTTCGAGCCAAGTTGCCATTATCGGAAGTTGAGGTTGATCCGCGGCTGGTCTTGTGGCATTTAAGACAACTGGATTTATTGGGCCAGATCATTATACTTTTTACCGGAGTATTCGGCGTAGTGGTATTATTTAAGGAAAGGAAGAAGAGTGGTTAGCGGAATTTTTGCGGTTTTACTCTTTGCTATCGGAATTTATTGTATTCTGGCGACCCATAATTTGATTCGGGTTTTAATTGGAATCGAAATACTGATTAAAGGGGTTACGCTTTTGGTTATAGCCGCCGGCCTCAAAAGCGGCAATCTGGCTTTAGCCCAGGCGTTGGTTATTACAATTATTGTAATCGAGGTTGTTATTATGACTGTCGCGGTAGGTGTAGTTTTAGGAGTCCATCGTCATACCGGATCACTCGACGCAAGAAATATCAGGAAACTGAAAGGATAATTTTTTATGAGCAGATGGTTTTCCAACCCGGCGGTAGTTTTTGTAATCGTGTTGGCTTTATTGTTCCTGCTTAACCGGTTGTTTTCGATATTGGCATATCGCTCGAATAAACCCAAGGCGGATTCCTGTGAATCTTACGCCTGCGGAGAGAGTAACTTTGATAATTCGGCTCAGCCTGATTACAGCCAGTTTTTTCCTTTTGCCTTTTTCTTTACTCTAGCGCATGTGGCTACTTTGATGATCGCCACGATGCATTTTGTGAACATCGGAGCTTTGGTTATCGCCCTTTTTTATATTATCAGCAGTGTCGTCGGATTGTATGTGTTATTAAGAAAATAAAATGACCAATCACCAAATCCCAATGTCTAATGAAACCCCAATGATTAAATGCCCAAAATTGGGACTTGGAATTTGGGACTTTATTCGTCATTGGAATTTGATGATTGGAATTTAGATATAGGATTATTATGGGATTAGTTAAAAAGATAGTTACTTGGGCAAGGATAAAATCTCCGTGGATTCTGCATTTTAATACCGGAGCCTGCAATGCCTGCGATATTGAGATCATTGCCGCGCTTACTCCGAGGTATGATCTGGAGCGTTTTGGAGTGATTCTTAAAGGAACTCCTCGCCATGCCGATATATTGGTTTGTTCAGGTCCGGTAACCAAGCAGATAGAGGACAGGCTGCGCCGTATTTATGAACAGATGCCTGAACCGAAATTCGTGGTGGCGGTTGGAGCTTGCGCTTGTTCCGGCGGCGTAAATAACGGATGTTATAATGTTGCTTCGGGTATAGATAAAGTTATTCCGGTTTCAGCGTATATCCCGGGTTGTCCGCCCAGCCCCAAGGCCATTATCGACGGCGTGGTGAAATTATTGACCAGCTTGGAAGAGAAAGAAGAAGCTAAAAAAGACAAGAGGTAATTATGTCTCCAGAAGAAAAGATTAAAGAGAGTATAATCAATAAATTCAGTTATCTTGGTGAATCTGTAAAAATAGCCAGGCCCAGGCGTATATCCATTGAAGTAGGTTTGGAAAATTTTGAACAGGTTTTCGCGTATTTAGCCAAAGAGCTGCAATTTGGGCATCTTTGCACGATAACCGGGCTAGATGAGCCGGAGAAATTAGGCTTTATTTATCATTTGGCCGCTGATTCCGGAATTCTGGTTAATTTAAGGACATATGCTTCCAAAAATAATCCGGTAATTAAAACAGTTACCTCATATTTCCCCGGAGCGGAGATTTACGAAAGGGAATTGGTGGATTTATTCGGCGCTACAGTTACGGGATTACCAGCGGGTAACCGCTATCCTTTGACTGATGATTGGCCAACCGAAGAACATCCGTTAAGAAAAGACTGGAAGCCTAGGCCAGCTAAAGAAGGCGAGGTGGATTAAAATGCATAATGCTCCGGAATTTAAAATACCAATCGGTCCGCAGCATCCTGCTTTAAAAGAACCGGAAGGTTTTAGCGTCGCGCTTAAGGGAGAGAAGATTCTGGGAGTGGATATCCGTTTGGGTTATAACCATCGCGGCATCGAGAAAGCAGCCGAAGAAAGAACCTATATCCAGGATATTTATTTGCTGGAGCGTGTCTGCGGAATTTGTTCGCATTCTCACTCTACCTGTTTTATCCAGGCGGTGGAAGAGATTGCCGGATTAGCCGTTCCTTCCCGCGCTCAGTATATTCGCACCATTATCGGTGAATTAGAAAGAATCCACAGCCATCTTTTGTGGTTGGGCGTAGCCGGACATGAAATCGGCTTCGATACTTTACTGATGTATTCCTGGAGAGATAGGGAAGTAGTAATGGACATCCTTGCTTCTATCACCGGGAACAGAGTCAATTATGGGATGAATACCATCGGCGGAGTCAGGCGCGATATAAGCCCGGAAGAAAAACAGGAAATACTTAAAGGTCTGGAAATTCTTGAAGAGAGGACTAAATATTATATTGAAATTGCTACTGAAGAAACTACCATAATCAAAAGATTATCAGGGGTTGGGGTGCTTTCGCGGGAAGACGTCTTAAAACTCGACGCGGTTGGGCCGACCGCCAGGGCATCCGGAGTCAAGCGCGATGTCCGGGCTGATGATCCTTATGCTGCTTACAGAGAGCTTTCTTTTGATGTGATCACGGATAGCGCTTGTGATGTTTATGGCAGGACAGTTGTGCGGGTAAAAGAGCTTATGGAGAGTTATAAAATAATCCGTCAGGCGCTTAAAGACTTGCCGGATGGCCCGATAGCCGTAAAAGCGCCCAGAAAAATACCCATTGGAGAAGCCATCAGCCGTTATGAAGCTCCGCGTGGAGAAGATGTGCATTATGTCAGGTCCAACGGCACTGAAAAGCCGGATAGGGTTAAGGTCAGAGCGCCTACTTTAGCTAATGTGCAGGCAGTAAAACATATGCTTCGCGACAGGTTCCTGGCTGATATGCCGATAGTGATTGCGGCGATTGATCCGTGTTTTTCCTGCACTGACCGGATGGTTCATTTAAAAGAACAGGATTGCGGAACTGCCAGAGTAATCAATTGGCCCAGCCTCCATACTTATAGCATAGAGTGGCATAAGCAGAGGGGAATAGATTTTACCCGGCTTAACAAAAAACTTCAGGAGAAGTTTACTCGATAAATATGTTTGAATCTTTATTCTATATCATTGTATTCCCGGGTATGATTTTCCTGATTGCTTTCGCGTTAATCGCGGAATTTATAGACCGCAAGATCTACGCCCGCTTGCAAAATAGGGTTGGGCCCCCATGGTTTCAGCCTTTAGCGGATTTTATCAAGCTGGCGGGTAAAGAAGATATTGTTCCGGCTGATTCCAACGCCAGGATGTTTAAAGTAGCCCCGATATTCGCTTTAGCTTCGGCGATAACCGCATTCCTTTATATCCCTCTTTGGAAAACAGAAGCGCTGTTTTCTTTTAGAGGAGACATAATCGTTGTGCTTTATCTGTTGACTGTTCCGACTTTGGCCTTTTTTATCGGAGGGTGGTATTCGACTTCGTTATACTCAAGGATCGGCTCAGTGCGTTCGCTCACGCAGTTATTTGCTTACGAAGTTCCTTTGTTCATGGGAATTTTATCTTCAGCGCTTTTGGCAGACACTTGGTCGTTAAAGGAGCTTTCAGAATTTTATATGGCTCATCCTTGGTTCTGGATGTTTAATTTGCCGGGTTTCGGAGTAGCTTTAGTCAGTTTATTGGGTAAACTTGAAAAAGTGCCCTTTGATATTCCCGAAGCCGAAACTGAAATAGTCGCTGGGGGATTTACCGAGTATGGCGGAAGGTTATTGGGTTTTCTGAGAATGACTTTAGACGTAGAGATGGTTGCCGCAAGCGCATTGCTGGCTTTGGTATTTTTCCCGTTTGGTTTAAATATAAATCCTGTGTTAGGGTTTGGGATTTTTATTATCAAGATTTTGTTTATCGTTAGCCTGATTGCATTATTACGCACAGTTGTCGCGCGTTTAAGGATCGACCAGATGATTAATTTCTGCTGGAAGTTTCTGGTGCCCGTGGCGTTATTGCAGCTTTTGCTTAATCTTATTCTGAAAGGACTACTTTTAAAATGAGACCGGGAAAGATGTTAAGAGAGGTTCTTGGTTCTGTCTTTAAGAAGCCGGCTACTAATTTGTATCCAGCGCAAAAAATGGATATGCCGGAAGGATTCCGCGGAAAGATTAAATTTGATTCGGGGAAATGCATCGGCTGCAAAATGTGCATGCGGGATTGCCCGACTAATGCTATTACTATCAACAAGGCCGGTGAAGGTAAATTCGAGGCTGTTTTTGACCTGAGCCGTTGTATTTATTGCGCGCAGTGTGTGGATACCTGCCCTAAGAAAGCGCTCTCTTCTACCAAAGAAGTGGAACTAGCTCAACTTGACAAGAAAAAGCTAATAGTGGCCTTTCCATACAAAGAAGACCCAGCAAAGCCGAAGGAATAGTTAATATATAAAAGGTAAAAGTAAAACTTTAATTACAAATGACAAAATTCAAAATCCAAAATAAATTCAAAGTCCGAAACTTAAATGTAAAAATAAAGGTTTTGTTATTTAGTATTTGTCATTTAGATTTATTTTGAATTTTGGGTTTTGGTATTTGACATTAACAGTTTTATTTTAGCTTTTTAGTTGTGGCTTTACATTTTCATTTTTTACCTTTTAATTAAACTAAATAAAACTTATGGTTTATTCTAGCGTATTGCAGAACGACCTGACCGGTTTAATCGCCAGGTTTGGGGATTTTGGCGTTTTTCTGGCTATGTTCTTTGAGTCGTCAGTTGTGCCTTTGCCGTCTGAAGTGATCATCATCGGAGCTGGAGCGATCGGGATTCCTTTAGGTTCAGTTCTCATTTTTGGTTCGCTGGGTTCGACTTTCGGGGCGATGATAGGCTATGCTCTCGGCAGGTACGCAGCTATGCCGGTATTATTGAAGTTCGGCAAGTTTATACTTATTAAGCCGCATCATATTTATAAAGCCGAAGAGTTCGCTAAAAAATACGGGATAATGAGTGTTCTTATCGGCAGAGTTATTCCGATAGTGCCTTTTAAGGTTTTTTCTATTGCCGCGGGGATTACCTGCCTTCCGTTTGTGCCATTTGTATTTTGCACGCTGCTCGGGGTCCTGCCTAGGATATTGTTATTAGCTCTTTTTGGCGCGGCAATCGTTAAGTATACGAAAATAGTTTTAATCCTGGTTGTTTTTGCGGTGTTGATATTCTTGGCATATAGAATATTGAATTTGGTTTACGCCAGGAGAAAAAGAAAAAAATAAATTTTATGATGTTGCCCGGTGCTATTCGGTATTACGCCGGTGTTGCCCAGGTGGGCAGGGGGTAAAAAATGACAATTTGGCAGATGCTTAAGAGCGGCGGTTTGACAATCTATATTCTTTTAGCCTGTTCGATTTTGTCGCTAGCTATTATTATGGAAAGATATGTTTATTACCGTAAAAGATCTAAAATTAAAAGAAAAGACTTTATGGCCAGAATTTCGGTGGATCTGGAAAAGGGCAATACTGTTAAAGCTTTAGATACCTGCAAGAATGCGGATACCCCTTTTTCAAGCGTAGTCTATGCGGGATTAAATTTAGCCGGCCATAACGAAATGCTTATATCCAATACCATGGAGAGAGAGATAGCTATTGAGACGGTCAAGCTCGAAAAATATACCAGTATAGTCGGGACAATCGGAGGCACGGCGGTTTATATCGGGCTTTTTGGCACGGTTTTGGGGATTATCCGGGCCTTTCATGATATATCAGTGGCTGGTTCCGGCGGCATAGGCGTAGTTATAAGCGGGATATCCGAATCTTTGGCTTGCACGGCTATGGGGTTATGTGTTGCGGTTCCGGCGGTTATAGCGTATAATTATTTCAGCAAAAAGATCGATAATTTTATTACCGATATGGAATTGTGCGCTTCGCAAACCTTGGATCTATTGGCGATCAAGCGGAAATGAACTTACGTAAGCCCAAACAAAAACTGATAGCCGAGATAAATATAGCTCCTTTTACCGACGTTATCCTGGTTCTTTTGATAATATTCATGATCACAACGCCTTTAATACTTCAAACAAGCCTCAAGGTAAACTTGCCGCAAGCTGCCAGTGCGGCTCCGGTAAATGAAACGGGTCCGATTAATATAGTCATAACTAATGAAGGCGTGGTGTATCTAGACGGAGTATTGGTAACTCGTAAGGAATTAAGGGAAAGAGTTAGCTTAAGACATAAGAGCGATCCGTCTTTGGGGGTAATCGTAAGTTCTGACAGGCTCGTGCGTTTTAAGGACATTGTGGGCGTGTTGGATATTTTAAATACGGTGGGTATTAGGAATCTGAATATTGCGGCAACAACGGAGCGATAAACTATATCGAGGTAATGGTGGAGCGTATTTATACGTAGCAGCGATTTAACAAAAAGGAAAGGAGAAGTAGCAAAATGTTAGGTTTGATGAATGCCAGTGTTTTTGAGAGTTTTGCGATTTGGGGGGTGCTTTTAATCGCCTTCTTGGGATTAGGTTACGCTTTGTTTCTGCGTAAACAGGTTTTGAGCCAGGATAAAGGGACTCAAGGCATGCAGGATGTCTGGAATGCTATCCGCACAGGCGCGGATGCCTATTTAAAGCGCCAGTTAAAAAGCATACTTCCTTTAATATTAGTTCTTACCGCGGTTTTGTTTTTCTCGGTTTATGTCATACCTCCGAGTGACGAAGCGCTAAAGCGTTTCAGCAATTTTGCTCCGGATATGGTGCGCTTGATTGT
Organism: Candidatus Omnitrophota bacterium; assembly: GCA_028717055.1. Classification (GTDB taxonomy): domain Bacteria; phylum Omnitrophota; class Gorgyraeia; order Gygaellales; family Profunditerraquicolaceae; genus UBA6233. The sequence continues at coordinate 11,293 of JAQUOO010000012.1, forward strand.
CGGTTTTGGAAGAGCTGCCGCGTTTATCATGGGAGCTTTCTTTTCTCTTACCGTCGGACAGTTCGGTATGCGTATGGCAGTTGAGGGGAATGTGCGCGTAGCTTCTGCTTCGCGTAGAAGTTTTGCCGAAGCTTTAAAGATCGCTTATCGCACAGGGACTATCACCGGTATGCTTACTGACGGGCTTGGCCTTTTAGGCGGCACAGCGATATTCATTATTTTCGGTATCGCCTCTCCGGATGTTTTATTAGGGTTTGGTTTTGGCGGCACGCTTTTGGCGCTTTTTATGCGCGTGGGCGGCGGTATTTACACCAAGGCTGCTGATGTAGGAGCTGATCTGGTAGGTAAAGTTGAGAAGAATATCCCTGAAGATGATCCCAGGAATGCCGCGGTTATCGCTGATCTGGTAGGAGATAATGTCGGTGATTGCGCAGGTATGGCGGCGGATATTTTCGAGTCATATGAAGTTACAATTGTTTCCGGGTTGATCTTAGGTTTGGCTTTAGTTTCGATCACCGGTGAATTGAAGTGGATAGTTTTCCCGCTTTTAGTGCGCGGTATCGGAGTGCTTTCTTCGATTATCGGGACCTATTTAGTTAAGGGTAAGAAGGGGGAAGATAAAGGCCAGGATGCGTTTAAGAGTATTAATCTGGGGTTCTATTCGTCTGCCGCTATTTCCATAGCCGCGTTTTTGATCTTAGCTCATTATTATATGCATGAGTGGAGAGCGTTCTTCTCGGTTGCCATAGGTATTGTTTTGGCTATAGTCATTGACGAAGTAACCAAATATTTTACCCATACGCATCACGCGCCGGTAAAAGAGATAGCATCTTCTAGCAAAACCGGGTCAGCGACTTTAATTTTACGCGGTTTGTCCATTGGTTTTGAGTCCAGCGCCTGGCAATTTATTGTTATCGCTTTGACAATCATGGCTGCTATCGTGATCTATTGGGGCCAGCCTGTCGTGTTTATTCTTTACGGCGTTGCCATGACCGGTATCGGCATGCTTACTTTGACAGGTAATAACGTAGCTATGGATTCATTCGGCCCGATCGCCGATAACGCTAACGGCATCGGTGAAATGGCGCATTTAGAAAAAGATGCCCGTCAGATTATGGCAGATCTTGATGCGGTTGGAAATACCACTAAAGCAATCACTAAAGGTGTTGCCATCGGTTCGGCGGTAATTGCCGCTGTTTCTTTGTTCGGCGCGTTTCTTACCGATGTCACAAAAGTGCAGGCCCAGATGGGAATAGTTGATTCCCTGCGCCTGTTAATAACCGGTATCAGGGTGTCTGAGCCGATTGTTTTTGTCGGTGTTTTGATCGGCGCCGCGATTCCGTGTTTATTCTCCAGTTTAATGATTAATTCCGTAGCCCGCGCAGCCAGTCTTATTGTTGATGAGGTGCGTAGACAGTTTCATACTCCCGGGCTTATGGAAGGCAAGGTTAAGCCGGATTATAAGAAAGCAGTAGATATTTGTACTATAGCAGCGCAAAAAGAACTTGTAGGTCTGGCTTTAATCGCCGTGTTGAGCCCGCTTTTAATCGGTATGCTTTTAAGGGTTGAAGCTCTAGGCGGATTCCTTGCAGGCGTAATTGTTTCAGGGCAGCTTTTGGCAGTCTTTATGGCTACTGCAGGCGGCGCCTGGGATAACGCCAAGAAAACCATTGAAGATGGTTTATACGGCGGGAAGGGTTCGGATGCGCATAAAGCTTCAGTTGTCGGCGACACTGTTGGAGATCCTTTAAAGGATACCTCCGGGCCGGCGTTAAACCCAATGATTAAGGTAATTAATATGGTTTCGCTTCTGGCTGCACCCATAATTATTCATTATCGTATAACCAACGCGGGCGTTATAATCAGTATGGTGCTTTGCGTGGTTGTGATATTTGGAGCGATCATTTATTCCAAGCACGGTGCGTTAAGCTTCAAGAAAAAGGGCGAAACAGGTTTCTAAAAGATGTCTCTAATTCAGCGGTTAAAAAATATCATCATCGGGAAATCGCGGGATCCTCAGGATTCCGCGATTTTCCATAAATTATCGTTAATAGCTTTCTTTGCCTGGATAGGCTTGGGCGCTGACGGTTTATCCTCATCTTGCTATGGCCCTCAGGAAGCATTTCTTGCTTTGGGAACGCACACCTACTTAAGTATTTTTGTGGCTTTGGGCACAGTGCTGACCATTTTTGTTATCAGCACAAGCTATTCGCAGATAATTGAGCTTTTTCCCGGCGGAGGCGGAGGATATTTAGTAGGGAGCAAATTGCTTTCGCCAACGTTGGGAATGGTCTCTGGATGCGCGCTGCTCATTGATTATGTGTTGACTATCGCTATCTCTATCGCCAGCGGAGCAGACGCCTTATTCAGCTTTATGCCTTTAGGGTTGTATGCGTACAGGTTATCTTTTGCGATTATGGCTGTTCTTGTGCTAATGGTATTGAATATGCGCGGGATAAAAGAATCAGTGTTGGTATTAACCCCGATTTTCCTCACTTTTATAGTTACTCATGTTTTTATTATTTTCTATAGTTTGTTTAAACACCCAGCGGGTTCAGGTACGTTAATAGCTTCTACGGCAAGCGAAGTGCATAATACCGTTTCAAGCTTAGGTTTATGGGGGACTATTTTTTTGATTCTTAAGGCATACAGTATGGGCGCAGGGACATTTACTGGTATTGAAGCGGTCAGTAACAGTACGAGTGTTTTGCGAGAGCCAAAAGTAGAAACCGCCAAGAAAACCATGCGTTATATGGCTATTTCGTTATCTTTTGTGGTGTTGGGTTTGATGATCGCTTATTTATTCTATCAGGTTGTTCTTGAGCCCGGAAAAACATTAAACGCTACTCTCTTTGAACAAGTTACCTCTGGTTGGGGGAAATCCGGCTATGTATTTGTTTTGGTTGCCTTAATTTCAGAAGCTACCCTGCTTTTTGTTGCCGCTCAGACAGGGTTTCTTGGCGGTCCGGCAGTTCTGGCAAACATGGCCAATGATCGTTGGTTTCCTAACAGGTTTTCAGCCTTAAGCGATAGATTAGTAACTCAGAATGGCATACTGATTATGGGCGGTTTGGCTTTGTTGGTTATGGTTATAACGGGAGGTTCAGTCAAGCTTTTGGTAGTTTTGTATAGTATCAACGTATTTATCACTTTTTGTTTCTCTCAGGCCGGAATGGTTCGGCATTGGTGGCAAGTGCGTTCTCAGGTTAAAGGCTGGAAAAAAAAGTTTTTTATTAACGGTACAGGGTTTATTCTGTGCGCTTTTATACTTGCGTCAATGATAATAATGAAATTTAGCGAAGGAGGATGGATTACTCTATTTTTTACCGGTTCATTGATTGTGGTGGCAATTCTTGTGAAGCGGCATTATTATCAAACTGCAAAACTCCTGCATAGGTTAAATAATTTGGTTACTGTGGCAGAATCAGCCGAAGAGGCATTGTTGAATCCGGCGATTAATGTAACCCCAGAAACAAAACCCGACTTAAGATCCAAGACTGCAGTATTGCTGGTTAGCGGTTTTAATGGCATAGGTTTGCATACTTTATTTGGTATTATAAGGCTATTCGGAGGCGTATTCAAAAATTTTGTTTTTGTCCAGATAGGGATAATTGATGCCGGGAACTTTAAAGGCACAAGCGAAGTGGGCAGATTAGAGACCGATGCCAAGACAGATATTACCCGTTATGTCAAATTTATGAATAAGCAGGGGTTTTATGCCGAAGGATTGTTCGAGGTAGGCACGGATGTGGTAGAAGAGGTAAGTAATATAGCCCCTCAGATCCTCAAGCGTTTTCCAAACTCGGTATTTTTCGGCGGTCAGCTTATTTTTCCCAAAGATTCATTTGCTATACGATTTCTGCATAACTATACGGTTTTTGCCATGCAGAAGAAACTGTATAGAGAGGGAATTCCCTTTGTCATATTGCCTATAAGAGTTTAGTCTTGACAGGTATCAAGCAGGCGGTAAAATATAACTATTACCGGACAGTGGTGTCCTCGGCTCTTTTAAAAGGGTGCAGGCGCCATTTTTTAATTTATGGCGGCCGCCAGAAATGAATTATATAGAAGGATTAAAATTGCGGGCATGATTGCTTATATTCCTATAATGCTGGCAGTTTCTCCTTTGGCTGGTTTTTTTGCCGGTGATTATCTGCAGAAGAAATTCAATCTGCCTTTTTATTTTCTCATTATTTGTATCGCAATAGGTATAGCAGTAGGGATAAAGGAATCCATAAGGATAATCAGGCTGGTATTAAGAATAGATAATAACCAATCACCAAATCCCAATGCCAAATAAAATCCCAATGATTCAATACCCAATTGGAAATTGGGATTTGGGAATTCATTCGTCATTTAGGCCCGGGAATTGGATGTTTAAAATGCAAGAGTTTATCAGAAAATCTGTAAGAGTAAATATATTCTTGGTAGCAATAGCGGTTTTGGTTTGTGTAGCTATGCGTAAATTCAGCTTTGGCGCTGGAATTTTGGTTGGCGCAAGCTGGATAATGGCCAATTTTCTGTTAACTATAAATTTGCTGGAAATAGCTATACTTAAGCGGACGAGCAAAAAGCTTTTATTGTTGCTTTTGATTAAATTTCCAGTATTATACATATCAGGTTTTCTGATTGTCTTCTGGAAGTTTTTTTCAACCTTAAGTCTATTAACAGGAATGTCTATAGCTATGTTGGTTTTGGGGGTATCAGGCATATGGCTGTCGAAGCGGCAGAAGCTCGGCACGAGCTGCCAAATCTAGTTTCTTTTTTAGCGGATATAATTGGCAGGAAAACCCATTTAGGGGAACAAATTTATCTTTGGGAGAATGTTTTATTTTCTCTTATCGCCGTTTTTGTCATTTCTTTGATAGTCTATCTGGCATCCCGAAAACAAAAAATGATTCCTGACCGACTTCAGAATGCGATAGAGCTGGTTGTCGGCGGACTGGATGATTTTGTCTGCGGAATTCTGGGAAAAAACGGAAGAAGATACACGCCTTTTATCGGCACACTTTTTATATATATAATATTCATGAATCTGTTTGGGATAATTCCTTTTATGAAATCCCCGACTTCCAGCTGGTCGACTACCCTGGGTTTGGCGATCTGCGTTTTCATTTACGTGCAATATACCGCTTTTAAAGAACTTGGGTTTTTGGGTTATTTGGACCATATGATGGGTAAGCCCAGGGGCATATTGGCTTTTTCGGTTTTTGTCCCCGTGATGATGTTTATTTTGCATATTGTTTCGGAATTAGTCCGGCCGATAAGTTTATCTTTGCGTTTACGCAGCAATATTTGGGGCGACGATATGCTTTTATCCGTTTTGGCCGGATTTGGTTTGGGAGGAGTGCCACTTTTGGTATTCAGCACGTTGTTGGCAATTTTGGCCGGCGTAGTCCAGGCAGTGGTTTTTAGCCTTTTAACAACTATATATTTTGCCCTTGTTTTAACCCACGAGGAAGAAGAAACGATTCAGATTGACAAAAATTAAAAGGTAAAAATAAAAGTTTAAGGCCGCAAAGTAAAATATTTAATGTCAAATGACAAAAATCAAAGTCCAAAATAAATCCAAAGCTCAAATGAAAAATATCAAAACAAAAGTTTTGTCATTGGGTAATTGTTATTTAAATTTATTTTGAATTTTAACTTTTTGTCCTCGAGTTCGAATTGTAGTTAGTATTTATTAATAAAACAGGAGGAAAAGATGGATTACAAAGTAGCTTTGGCTTTAGCCATGCCTTTAGGTTTGGGCTTGGCTGCGTTTGGTTCAGCATTAGGTTTAGGTAAAGCAGTTGCTTCAGCAATGGAGGCAACCGGAAGGCAACCGGAAGCGGCAACCAAAATTTTGATCAACATGGCAACGGGCTGCGCTTTTATCGAAGCGCTTACTATTTACGCGCTTGTATTCGCATTTGTTTTAGCGGGAAAGTTATAATTTTATGAGAATTGGTTAATGACAAATGACAAAATTCAAAATCCAAAATAAATCTAAATGTCAAATTCCAAATAACAAAACATTTGTTTTGATATTTTTCATTTGAGCTTTGGATTTATTTTGGATTTTGTGCTTTGGTATTTGACATTAATATTTTTAGGAATTGAGGGCTTAAATGGAATTGCTTAAAATGTTAAGCGCGAATGAAATCGTCGCCCAGGTTATAGGATTTCTGATCCTGTTATTCCTGTTAAGGGCCTTTGCCTGGAAAAAAGTGCTTGGGTTCCTGGATAAACGCAAAGAGCAAATCGCCTCTGGTTTTAAAGAAATAGAAGATGCCAAAGCTGATATTGAGAAAATGCGGCTTGATTATGATGCCAAGCTTGCTTCTATCGAACAGGCTGCCAAGCATAAAATCCACGAGGCTGCTAGTGAATCAAAAGTTATTTTGGAAGATGCCCGTAAAAACGCCCATGCCCAGGCTCAGGAGATTATCGATAACGCCAAAAGCAGCATTAAGTATGAATTATCCAAGGCCAAGGATGAGTTGAAAAACGAAATTATCGATTTGACTCTTAAGGCCACGGAGAACGTAATACAAGAGAAGCTTACTGAAAAAGGGGACAGGCAAATAGTGCAGGATTTTCTCGATGGAGTAGACAAGCTTTAGACGTGTCCCGTTAGAAATAACGCATAACGGGAATAAGAAGGGGATTTTCTTACGGGATGAAAGAAATAATTGTAGTGAAAAGGTATTCTGAAGCCTTTATGGGTTTTGCTAAAGAAACTATCGGGCTTAAAAAGGCGGCGGAGGAATTTAAGTCTTTGAAGCTTCTTATGCAGGCTAATCCGGAATTTGAGCAGTTTTTGCTGAGCTTTGAAGTTTCCCAGAGGGAGAAATTTGATTTCATTGATAAAGTCCTGGAACAGGATTATTCGCGCGAACTGCGTCAATTCTTGAAACTTCTGGTGGAAAAGAACCGCATTGATAAATTACATGATATTGCAGATTACATAAGAGTGGCTTACGCGCATTTGGGAGAAACCGAAGCTATCCTAAAAACCAGTTTTCCGCTGGATCTGGATTTGATAAAAGAAATAAAAGAGAGGCTGGAAAAGAAGTTTAATCGAAGCT
>JAQUOO010000013.1 GCA_028717055.1 Candidatus Omnitrophota bacterium
AGAAGAATGGCGTTCTCAAGAGTCTAAATTCAAGGCTATGCCTTTTACCAAGCTTGAGTCGCGAAAATTTAACCGTATCTATTTTTCCGGCGCAGTCGAAATAACTTTTGATACACAGGGAAGGATTCTCTTGCCGCAATACTTAAAAGATTACGCCCAAATAAAAAAAGATGTAGTTATCGTCGGTGTTTCTAACCGTATCGAAATTTGGGCTAAAGATAAGTGGTTAGAGTTTTATGGAAATTCCCGGCAGTCGTTTGAAGAAATTGCCGAGAAGCTGATGGATGTCTGATATTAAAATTCACACTCCCGTTATGCTGCGGGAGGTTTTGGATAACTTAAATTTAAAGCCCGGCGACACAATAGTGGATGCGACCTTAGGCACTGCCGGACATTCTTTGGCAATCTTGGAGAGGGTTCTCCCTGGAGGAGGCCTTATAGGTATTGACCGCGACGGAGCGTCTTTGGCGGTTGCGCGGGAGCGCTTGGGCGCATTTGAATCCGCCTGTAAATTAATCCACGGAAATTTCGTGGATATAGATATGCTCTTGGGAAATTTGGGAGTTAAATCGGTCGATGGAATTCTTTTTGATTTGGGCATTTCTTCTTTTCAATTGTTTGACGCTTCGCGCGGGTTTAGTTTCCAGGGTGACGGCCCATTGGATATGCGGATGGATAAAGATAGTTACATATCGGCGTATGACCTTGTCAATAATCTTAACGAAGAGGAACTCTCGACTCTACTCTGGAATTTCGGCGAAGAGAGATGGCATAATCGCATTGCCCGTTTGATTGTGCAAGAAAGGGAGAAGGAACCTATTGTTACCACGCTGCAATTGGCTGGCATAGTAACAAAGTCTATACCTTCAAGATACCGCCATAGGCATTATAGAATACATCCGGCGACCCGCACGTTCCAGGCAGTGCGTATTGCCGTAAACAGAGAGCTGGAGATTTTGGAAACCGCGGTCAATAAAGCCATTGTAATTCTGGAGAAAAAAGCTAGAATATGTTTTATCTCTTTTCACTCTCTGGAGGATCGCGTAATCAAATTCGCGTTCCGTAAGGCGCAAGAGCAAGGATTGATTAACATAATAACGCCTAAACCTTTAACGCCTTCTGCCGCAGAGGTAGAGGCAAATCCAGCTAGCCGCTCATCCAAGCTGAGGGTGGCAGAAAGAGTTTAAAGCTATGAGAATGAACAAATTTTTATCCATGGCTGTAAGTATGACGCTTTTCTCGCTGCTTTATGTCTATCAGCAAACCGAGATTTTAAGGTATGCATACGCCGAGCAAAAACAGCACGTTGTTTTTCAGGAGCTGTTGGATAAGAATAGCATCTTGAGGTATAATATCGAGAAAAATTGTTCTCTGGTAAATATCGGAGGAAGCGTTGCGGATCATTCGGATTTCCAAATGCCCGATAGGTATCAGTTGGTAAGATTGGTTCCTTCTAAGGATGGCGTAACCTTAGCTCAGGGAGCAGTGAATAAAGAAACTCTGTTGTCGCGCGTCTTCGGCATAAAAAGACAAGCTGAAGCCCGGACGATTAACCCATAAATCTCCTAATCAAGAGTTAAAGTGTATATAAGCAACTATCGCCGCAAGGCCGAGGCGGTATTCATATTTTTTCTTTCCTTCCTGGTTCTCTGTATCGGACGGCTACTCTATATACAATTCTTCAATTCCAGCTATCTTGCTGATATCGCCAAAAAACAGCATAATTTTTTTGTAGATTTGGAACCTTTACGGGGAGTTATCTATGATAGCGACCTGAAGCCGCAAACCCTGAATTTGCCTGTCGATTCACTTTATGCTTCGCCGGCCGGCATCAAAGATAGCGACAAAGAATTTATTGTCCGGCAGCTCTCCGGCATATTAGGCGTCAGCCAGGAATATTTGAGGGAGAGATTGAATCGTAAGAAATCTTTCGTATGGTTGGCGCGCAAAATAACTCCTGAACAATCGTCTGCAATTAAGAAGCTAAATATCAAAGGCCTGGGCTTCTTAAGAGAAAGTAAGCGCAGTTATCCGAATTCATACCTGGCCAGCCAGATAATCGGATTTGCGGGTATTGATAATACGGGATTGGAAGGTATTGAGCTTTATTTGGACAGATATTTGAAGGGTGAGCAGGGGTGGGCCGTGTTCTTAAGGGACGCGCGGCAAAAGAAACTGGATATTTGGGGAGAAGTAGTTTTGCCCAAAGACGGCTATGATATAGTTTTGACCATAGACCAGGTAGTCCAGTATATAGCCGAGCGGGAGCTCGATAAGGCATTCAAGAAATTCCACGCCAAAGGAGCGAGCATTGTTGTTATGGATCCTCATACCGGAAGGATTTTGGCTATGGCTAGCCGGCCTACTTATGATTTGAATGAGCATGGTAATGTAAACAAGGATGCCAAGCGTAACCGGGTCATTTGTGATTTATTCGAACCGGGTTCGGTTTTTAAAATCGTTACCGCCTCGGCAGCGTTAGAGGAAAAAAAGGTGAGCGAAGAGGACAGGTATTTCTGCGAAAATGGTTCTTATCTGGTTGCCAATCACGTTTTACACGACCATACCGCGCACGGTTGGCTTACTTTTAGGGAAGTTATCGAGGAGTCGAGCAATATCGGAACGGTAAAGATTGCTCAGCAGTTAGGCCCGAATACGGTATACAAATACGTAAAGTTATTCGGCTTTGGTTCGAAACTGGGAATAGATTTGCCTGGAGAGATATCCGGGATGATCAAAGAGCCGCAGGCTTGGTCCAAGACTTCCATAGGAGCGATTCCGATAGGGCAAGAAGTAGGGGTAACCGCTTTGCAATTAGCCGGGGCAATGTCCGTGATTGCCAATGGCGGGCAGCTTATGAAGCCTTATGTCATAGATGAGATTCGCGACAAAAAGGGAGGAGTGGTTATGAAGGCTCAACCCAAATTGATTCGCAGGGTTTTGTCTCTGGATGCATCTTTGCGGATGACCAAAATGCTTACCGGAGTGGTGGAGGAAGGAACCGGGAAAATGGCGCAGATCCAGGGTTTTACTTCTGCCGGTAAAACCGGGACAGCCCAGAAGCTGGAACCTAACGGCGCCTATTCTCATAATAAATTTGTAGGTTCTTTTGTCGGCTTTGCGCCATCCGAAGACCCTCTGGTTACTATTGTTGTTTCTTTGGACGAGCCGCACCCGTCTTATTACGGAGGCGTGGTTGCTGCTCCTGTATTTAAGAATGTCGCCGAAGACGTGTTAAGGTATCTGAAAACTAAACAGGCTTTGACCGCGGATTTATACCCAAATGCGAATAGAAGAGATAATTGAATTAATCGAAAGAAATGAGATTAGCGGAATAAGTTCGAATTCCAGGTTGATTGGAAGAGGTTTTATTTTTGTGGCAGTTAAAGGCGCCAAAGAAGACGGAAGCAAGTTTATCGACGAGGCTTTATCCCGGGGCGCTAGATTCGTAGTTTGTGATTCCAGGGTCAGGGCGGCTCATTATGGCCCGTTGGCGGTATTTATAAAAGTAAAAGATACGCGTTTAGCGCTGGCCAGGCTCGCCGTATCTTTTTACAAGAATCCTTCTTCGAAAGTAAAAGTTATCGGGATCACCGGAACCAATGGCAAAACCACGGTTACCTATCTGCTGGAAGCATTGTTAAAAGAAGCCGGGTGCAACCCGGGGGTAATCGGCACGGTCAACTACCGATTCAAGAATAAGATTATCCCGGCAAAGAATACGACTCCCGGAGCTTTAGAACTTCAGTCGGTGCTTGCGGGCATGGTGGATAAGGGCGTCGATTATGTGGCTATGGAGGCTTCTTCGCATGCCTTGGACCAGGGCAGGGTAGCGGGTATAGATTTTCATTCGGCAATATTTACCAATCTTACCCAGGATCATTTGGATTATCATAAGACGCTGGACAATTATTTTCGGGCCAAGGCGAAACTATTTAGAGATATTGGCCCTGAATCGTTCGTTGTGATTAATAACGACGACAAGTATAGCGTTAGGCTCAAGAAAATCACGCCTGCCAGGATAATTACTTATGGAATAGGCAAGAATTCCGATATTACAGCTAGAAATATCCGGCTTGCTGCCGGATTCACGGAGTTTGATTTCTGTTTTCGCGGCAAGCAGGTGAAATTCAGGGTAAAATTGATCGGAAAGCATAATGTGTATAATGTGCTGGCTGCAGCCGGTTGGGGGATAGCGGAGGGCTTGAGTTTGAAAACCATTAAATCCGCTTTCGAAAAATTTACTTCTGTGCCCGGCAGGCTTGAGCGAGTGGAATCTAAAAAAGGATTCAGTGTTTTCGTCGATTATGCCCATACGGACGATGCGTTAAAAAACGTGCTTTGCGCTTTAAGGCAGCTGTCTCCCAAAAGGATTATCACTGTTTTCGGTTGCGGCGGCGAACGCGATAAGCTTAAGCGCCCGAAAATGGGCAGGGTTGTAAGCAGGTTATCGGATTTTGCGATTGTTACTAACGATAACCCCCGTTCAGAGGCCCCCGAGGCTATAGCTAGGGATATCCGCAAGGGCATGACGGGCAATAATTATTGTGTTATTTTAGACAGGAAAAAAGCGATCCGGAAATCTTTATCGCTGGCAGGGGCAGGGGATATTATTCTATTGGCAGGCAAGGGGCATGAAGATTATCAGGTGTTAAGAGACAAAACTATTCATTTCAATGATCGCGAGGAAGTTAAAGCATGTTTAAAGTCGCTGAATTATTAAAGGTTACCCGGGGACGGCTCATTTCGGGAAATACTGCCTTGAATGTAGGGGGTATCTCTATTGATTCGCGCACCGTTAAAAAAGGCGAAGCCTTCCTTGCTATAAAAGGAGATAATTTCGACGGCCATGATTTTATCGGCGACGTAATCAAAAAAGGCGTTAGCTGTATTATAGTCCAGAATGAGGCAAGAAAAGAAGGCGTTACTACTATCATCAGGGTTAAGGATACGGTTAAGGCTTTAGGGGATATCGCAAGAGCTCACCGTGAAAAGTTTAAGGATATTCCGGTTATTGCGGTAACCGGTTCAAACGGCAAGACTACAACTAAGGATATGATAGCCTGGGTTCTTGCCGGGAAGTTTAATGTCCTTAAGAATGAAGGCACGAAAAATAACCATATCGGCCTTCCTCTGGCTTTGCTTCAGCTTAAGCGTTCTTATGATATAGCGGTTCTAGAGGTAGGGACTAACCACTTCGGAGAGGTTGAGTATCTTAGTTCAATAGCCCGGCCGAATATAGGGGTGATTACCAATATCGGCCAGTCGCATTTGGAACACTTCAGGAACCTAGAAGGGGTCTTTAAAGAGAAAATCGGGTTGATTAAGAACCTTGAATATCCGGCTGTCGCTGTTTTGAATGCGGACGATGTATTCCTGCGGAGAGAAGTATATAAAAAGAGGAAGCCGCCTTTTGTTGTAGGGGCAGGGATAAAGAGTAAATGTGATTTTTGCGCTTCAGAAATCAGTCCAAGCGGCGTAAATACAAGCCTTGTCCTGCTGAAGGCAAGACATCGGGGGCACCCGGAGGCTGCTTGCGGCAATCCGCCTCTAACAAGGTTTACGTTAAACAAAAGATTTGAATTTGCATTAAGTGCCCTGGGGTATTATAATATTTACAACAGTCTTTTGGCAATAGCTGTGGGGAGAATCTTTGGTTTAGGGTACCGGCACATAGCTAGGCGCTTATCGGGTTTTAGGCTTCCAAAAGGCAGGCTAAATTTTTTGGAAATCAAAGGGGTAGGATTTATCGATGATACTTATAATTCCAATCCTCTTTCCATGCAGCAGGCTTTAGGCGCCTTGAGGAATTATAAAAATTCCGGCCGGAAGATTCTGGTTATGGGCGATATGCTGGAATTAGGCGAGCAAAGCGTGGCCTTGCACGCCGAGGCCATAAAACAGGCGCTTAAGTTTGTCGATGCGATAATTACAGTTGGGGACCTTACAAGAGATTCTTTAAGAACAATAGGCGCTAAAAATAATAAAATATTTACCTGTCAAGCTTCATCCGAAGCCGGAAGAGTTTTGTTTGAAAGAATAGGCGTAAAGCCCGGGGATGTTGTTTTAGTCAAAGGTTCCCGCCGGATGAAGATGGAAGAGGTTTTTACTGAGGCTCCGGCAAATAATGGATACATTGGCTGAGATGATTTTGGAGCGAGACAAGGAACGAAGACGCAGGCGTAGCCAAAGCGCTACGCCAAGGATGAGTGACGCAGTCGCAGCCCAAAATCATCCAGCCCATATATATAGGAATAAGGGGGAAGCCCGCCTTTCGGCCGTCTGCGGCGTTGCTTCTCCTCGCGGCGTAGTACTACGACTACGCCATCGTCGTCGCGCCTTGCATCCGGCCAAAATTCGGGCTTCCAATGTAACCATTATTTGCCGGAGTCTCAGTATATAGATGCTCTATAATCTACTTTATCCGCTTCACGATACATTTTCCGCTCTCAATATCTTTCGTTACCTTACTTTCCGGGCGGCTATGGCAGTTCTTACCAGTTTTATCATTAGTTTAATGCTTGGCCCGATTGTTATCCGCAAGCTGAGGGCATTAAAGGTCGGAGAAAAAATAAATAAGGGCGATAGCCTTAAGCTGGATGATTTGCACCGTTCCAAGAGCGATACTCCGACCATGGGCGGATTAATGATTTTAGCCGCAGTAATCTGCTCTACTCTTTTATGGTCCGATGTATCGAACAAATACATATGGGTTGTGCTTTTTAGCACGATTTGGCTTGGGATTACCGGTTTTGTCGACGATTATTTAAAGCAGATAAAGAAACAATCCAAGGGGTTAAGCGCCAAAGCAAAGCTAGCCAGCCAGATTGTGCTGGGTTTGCTGCTTGGGGTGATTTTCTTAATCAGTTTTCAGAATAGCCTCAAACTGGATATTCCTTTTGTAAAAAACTTCGCTGTAGATTTGGACGGCCTTTACGTAATCTTTGTCATTTTGGTTGTAGCCGGAACATCCAATGCCGTAAACCTTACCGATGGTTTGGATGGCTTGGCTATCGGTATCGTAGTTATGGTAGCCCTTGCCTTTAGTATCTTATGCTATGTTTCCGGAAACATAAAGTTAAGCGAATATTTACTGGTGCCTTATATTAAAGGCAGCGGGGAGCTTACGGTTTTTTGCGCAAGTATTTTAGGCGCGGGATTAGGGTTTCTATGGTTTAATTGTTATCCGGCGTCCATTTTTATGGGAGATGTAGGGTCTTTAGCTTTGGGCGGGGCTTTAGGGACGGTTGCGTTGTTAATCCGCAAGGAGTTGCTCTTGGTTATTGTAGGCGGCATATTTGTAATCGAGGCTTTATCTGTAATCTTGCAGGTAGGCTCATTTCGTTTAACCAAAAAAAGAATCTTTAAGATTGCGCCGCTTCACCATCATTTCCAATTTCTTAATTGGCCGGAAAATAAAGTTATTGTCAGGTTCTGGATTATCGCGGGGCTCTTAGCGCTCCTGACATTGGTGACTTTAAAGATCCGTTAGCAGCCTACGTTGTAGGGAGTAGATAGCAGCAGCAGATAGTATTTGGGGAAGACCTGGTTACTGTCTATTGGCTGCCGCTTCTTTTATAGATTTATAATTATGCATAAAGATTATTTTAAGAATAAAAATGTTCTCATAGTTGGCCTTGCCCGCAGCGGATTAGCTTCAGCTAATCTCTTGCATGATTTGGGCAGCCGGGTTTGGATAACCGATAATCAGGACAACGAATCTACCCGTTTGAACCTCGGCAGGTTAAAATCAAAAGAAATTAAAGTCGAATTGGGGGTTCATTCGCGAGATTTTGTCAAGGGTAAAGATATTGTGGTTATTTCTCCCGGAGTTTCTAATGAAGCTTTACCTGTTGTTTGGGCTAAGGCGGAAGGAATTCCGATTGTCAGCGAGGTTGAGCTGGCTTGGGCTCTTTCTCCGACCGAAGTTATCGCCATAACCGGGACCAACGGCAAGACTACGGTTACGACTTTAATCGGCAAGGTGCTTGAGGCGGCGGGAAAGAGGGCTTTCGTCTGTGGAAATATCGGCAGGCCGTTTTCCGCGGAAGTCGATAAAATTGGAAAAGATGATTTTGTGTCGCTGGAAATAAGCTCTTTTCAGCTTGAATATATAGATACTTTTAAGCCCAGGATTTCAGTCATACTTAATTTAAGCCGGAATCATCTTGACCGTTACCGGGATATGCGGGAGTACCTAGCGGCTAAAAAACGCATCTTTAAAAACCAGGATTCTGCGGATTATCTCGTTTTAAATTATGACGATCCGGCTGTGCGGCCTCTAGCGGATGAAACAAAAGCCAGGGTAGTTTATTTCCGCAGGGAGCAAAATCTAAATCCTAATCAATCCGCGGTATTGGCGGTAGCTTCTATATTGGGCATAAGCAAAGATATTGTTGCGGAAGTTTTTAAGGGTTTCAAGGGCGTTGAACATCGCATGGAAGAAGCCTTAAAGATTAATGGGGTAAGGTTTATTAATGATTCTAAATCCACGACTACCGAGGCAACTGTCTGGGCTTTGAATAATTTGACCGAATCCGTAGTTTTAATTGCCGGAGGCAGAGAAAAAGGCAACGACTACGGAGCGGTTTTGGAGTTGGCGCGCAAAAAGGTTAAAGCCGCGGTTGTGATTGGAGAAGCCGGGGAGAAAATTAAAAAGGCGTTTAGCTCTGCAGTTAAAGTGGAAGAAGCGGTAAATTTGGAAGAAGCGGTGAGGAAGTCCCTTGGTTTGGCGCGCCAAGGCGAATGTGTTTTGTTTTCTCCGATGTGCAAGAGTTTTGACATGTTTTCTAATTACGAAGAAAGAGGCAGGATTTTCAAAGGGCTTGTCGAAAAACTGGCCAAGGAACAAGCATGATCCGTAATATAAGAATAAGCCTATTTACCGTCGCCGTAATTCTCATGTGCATAGGGGTTGTAATGATCTATAGTTCTTCCAGTATTTACGCTTGGGAGAGATACAAGGATGGTTTTTTCTTTTTGAAGAGGCATCTTGTTTTTATGCTCATCGGAGCAGTCCTTACGTTTTTCTTCATGAGTATCGATTACCACAAGCTTAAATATATATCCCGTCCGCTTTTAATCATTTCTATAATCTTATTAGCCCTTGTTTTAATTCCCGGTTTGGGCAGGGAGGTAAGCGGGGCGCGTAGATGGTTCAGGTTTAAATTCCTGAGTTTTCAGCCTTCGGAATTGGCGAGTTTAGCCGTCATTATTTATGTAGCAGACTTTATCTCCCGTAAAGGAAATTTAATTAAAACTTTTCTCAAGGGGTTTGCGCCTCCAATGTGTGTTTTAGGCCTTTGCGCCGGGTTGATTGTTATCCAGCCGGATTTAGGGAGCACTTTAGCCTTAGGGGTAGTGGTTTTAGTCATGCTTTTTGTATCCGGAGTCAGGCCGGTTTATATAATGTCATTGATTTTAAGCAGTTTGCCTGCTTTGTATATCTTGATTTTTCATGTAGCTTACCGCAGGGCGCGTATTTTAGCTTTTTTAAATCCGTGGGTTGATCCTAAGGGAAGCGGATTCCAGATAATCCAGTCGCAGCTGGCTTTGGGTTCCGGCGGCCTATTCGGAGTCGGGCTTGGCCACTCCAAACAGAAATTATTTTATCTGCCGGCAGCGCACACGGATTTCATTTTTTCGATAATTGGAGAAGAACTCGGGCTCTTGGGCACTATCGGAGTGATTGTGTTGTTTATTGTTTTTATCCAGCAAGGCATTAAGATAATCAAGAATACCCCGGATAAATTCGGCTATTTCCTCGCCCTGGGGCTTGTTACCATGATTGCGTTCAGGGCCATAGTGAACATAGGCGTGTCTTGCGGGGTACTCCCTACCAAGGGCTTGCCGCTGCCGTTTATCAGCTACGGAGGTTCATCGTTTATTTTTGATATGATTAGCGTTGGGATACTGGTAAATATCGCGCGCACTGGAGAGTATCCGTAGAATTAATAAGCAAAAAGGTTAATGACAAATGACAAGATTCCTGCCTGCCGGACAGGCAGGCAAAGCTTAAAAAAATGGCCAATCACCAAATCCCAATGTCGAATGAAACCCCAATGGTTAAATGCCCAAAATTGGGACTTGGAATTTGGAACTTCATTCGTCATTGGGGCTTGGAAATTGGGATTTACCTAAAAGATTATTTTTTTAAAATAGTCGTCCAGCAATCCCCGGTTTTAGCCCGAGGAGTATTCATTATATTATTGACTGCTGCATTATGGCGAGGTAATTCGTGAAAGTATTGGTAGTTACAGGCCCAAGCGGCGGGCATATTTTTCCCGCAGTTAGTTTTATTCAAGCCTTAAAAGAAAAGCATAGTGGAATACAGACGCTTTTAGTCCTTCCTAAAAGAGGCCTTAAGCCGGGAATCCTTCCGGCGGATTGTAAAGTAGATTATATCTCTATCCTGGCTATTACCGCAAATATTACTACTGCGAATCTTTTAGCCATATTCAGCTTTTTTAAGGGCGCTTGGGAGAGCCTGAATATAATTCTTAAATTTAAGCCGGATTTGGTAGTTGGTTTTGGAAGCCTTGATTCTATTCCTTGCGTATTCATTGCCTGGTTTTTCCGGATTAAGACAATGATCCACGAGCAAAATGTTTTACCCGGCAAGGCTAACAGGCTACTGGCGCGTTTTGTTGACCGGGTTGCCGTTTCTTTTGCCAAGTCTCAAGATTATTTCGGCATAAGCCGGCAGAAGTTTGCGCTCACCGGAAATCCTTTGCGTCAACAGATAAAGAAAATCGACAGGAATAAGGCTTTGGACTTTTTTGGATTGACCAAAGGCAAATTTACGATATTGGTAATGGGGGGTAGCCAAGGGAGCCGGCATATCAATACCGCGTTTCTTAATGCCGTATCGAAATTAAACAATCCTTCGTTGATACAGGTCATACATTTGGTTGGCTCAGGCGGCCTGGAGAGTATTCAATGCGGTTACAAAAAAATAAATCTGGACGCTAAGGTTTTTGATTTCTTGGACAATATTGAACAGGCTTACAGCGCCGGCGACCTAGTCATATCCCGGGCCGGAGCCGCCACTATATCCGAGTTAATATTTTTTGAACTCCCGGCCATTGTTTCTCCTTATCCTTTTGCCTATGCGCATCAGTCCGAAAATGCCAAAATCCTCGTGGATAAAGGATGCGCGATTGTGATTAAGGATAATGAACTGGATAATGATGTGTTAAGGGCCAGCTTGGATGCGCTTGTAAGCGATCGTATAAAACTGGAAAATATGCGTTTGGCATTTCGTGGTTTATCCGGGCCTTGCGCTTCGGATTTGTTGGCAGACGCCGCATTTTCTCTAGATAAATGAAAAAGCATTATCATTTGATTGGTATAGGCGGGATAGGAATGAGCGGGATAGCCCAGCTGCTTTTGGCTTGCGGGTATAGAGTAAGCGGCTCGGATTTAAAAGGTAATCGGATTACGCAGGAGCTTAGGGAAAAGGGCGCGCAAATTTTTATCGGCCACGATGCTAAAAATGTAGAGGGAGCGGATGTGGCAGTGTATTCTTCGGCGATAAAAGAAGATAACCCGGAGGTTGTTAAGGCCAGGAGTTTAGGTTTATCCGTAATCATGCGCGCCGAGGCCTTGGCTTATCTTATGCAGGATAAGACAGTGATTGCGGTCGCCGGCAGCCACGGAAAGACTACAACTACATCGTTGGTTTCCTGCTTATTGCTTGAAGCCGGGCTTTTTCCGACAGTAGCCATCGGCGGTATTCTTAAGAATATAGATACAAATGCCTGTTTAGGCAACGGCAAGTTTTTTGTTGCCGAAGCAGATGAATCAGATGGGTCCTTCTTGTATTATAAACCGGATTATTCCATAGTTACTAATATCGATAAAGAACATTTGGATTATTATGAAACTTTTCAGAAGGAAATAGACGCCTTTAGGGATTTCATCAGCAGGACCGGCGATAATGGTTGTGTTTTTTGTTCAGCGGATGATTCTAACCTGGTTAATATTCTTAAAGAGAGCCGCAAGAAATATGTCTTATTCGGGTTAAATCCAAACGCGCATATATACCCCAGGAATATTAAATTTGCAGGTTTGTCAAGCGAGTTTGAATGCATATACAAGGAAAATTCCCTGGGGAATTTTCATTTGGCTTTGGGGGGCGAACACAATATTTCCAATGCTCTTAGCGTAATAGCCTTAGGGATGGAATTGGGGATAGATGTGGGTTTTATCAGAAAAGCTCTATCCGGATACAAGGGCGCGGGAAGACGCCTCGAGGTAAAATACGCAAACCAGAGTTTCAAGGTCATTGATGATTATGCGCATCACCCGACGGAAATCCGGGCTACGCTTAAAGCGGCCAAGAAATTGGAACACGACCGCCTGATTGCCATATTTCAACCCCATCGTTACACCCGCACGCAATTGCTTTTGGACGATTTTGCCAAGAGTTTCAAGGATGTGGATTGTCTTGTGGTTACCGAGATATACGCGGCGAGTGAAAAACCTATTGAGGGAGTCAGCGCCGATCTGCTGGTTGATAAGATTAAAGATCAGGGCGATGTTAAAGCCGTAATTTATTTGCCGAAAGATAATGTTGTAGAGTATATTCGGGAAATAATCAGGCCCGGGGATTTGGTAATTACCTTGGGCGCAGGAGACATAGTAAAGGTAAGCGATGAATTGGCCGAGAGAATTAAAAATAAAACCTGACTATCCTCTAAAAGATAAGACAACTTTTAAGATTGGAGGGAGGGCGCAGTTTTTTTGCGAGCCCGGCAATCGCGGGGAGTTGAGTCTTTTGGTTAAAGCAGCTAAAGACGGAAAATTCCCGCTGTTCGTTTTGGGCGCAGGAAGCAATCTTCTGGTCAGCGATAAAGGGGTTAAAGGGTTGGTTATAAAGCTTTCCTCTGCTTGTTTTAAAAAGATAACGATTGAAGATGAATTCGTCAGGGTCGGCAGCGCCGTAACGCTAGCCGGACTTGCCAAATCTGCCAAAGAGCGGTCCTTATGCGGGTTGGAGTTTTTAGCTGGAATTCCCGGGACAGTAGGCGGGGCTTTAGCCATGAATGCCGGATGTTGGGGAAAGAATTTCGGCGATTTAGTAAAAGAAGTGGAAATTATGAATCAAAATGGTAAGATAAAATGTTTGAAAAAAAGCCAGATCGATTTCGGGTATCGAAAGTCGAGCCTGGCAAAATATATCATTTTAAGTTGTTTGTTAAAACTTGAAAAAGGAGAACGCGCCGGGATAGAAGAAAATACCGCCGGATTTATGGCTCACAGGCGTCAAACCCAAGATTCGGCTTATCCTAATGCCGGCTGCATTTTCAGGAATCCGGATGTCCCTGCGGGTAAGTTGATAGAGCTGTGCGGTTTTAAAGGCAGAAATGCAGGCGATGCCTTTGTTTCGCAAAAACACGCTAATTTCATACTTAATAAAGGCAAAGCCTCCAGTAAAGACGTATTGAGACTTATGCAGTTGATAAGAAAACGGGTTAAAAGTAAATTCAAGCTTAATCTGCAACCAGAGATCAAGATATGGGAATGAAAGCCAAAAGCCGATTCGGCAGGATAGGCGTTTTAATGGCGGGCCCGTCTACCGAAAAGAAGGTTTCTCTTAAATCGGGGCATGCGGTTTGCGAGGCGTTAAAAACAAAAGGGTTTGAAATTGTGCCGGTAATTATCAAAACCGAAGATTTAGGGGAGAATATCCGTTTGTTGAAACGCAAGAAGATAGATTGCGCTTTTATAGCGCTCCACGGCAGGTTTGGAGAAGACGGCGGAATCCAGAAAATCTTAAGGATGCTTCGAATCCCTTATACCGGCTCGGGAGTCAAGGCAAGCCGTCTGGCTATGGATAAGATCGCTTCGCGCAAGATATTCCAGCGATATGGGCTAAATGTGCCGCGTTTCGCCGTGCTAAAAAAAGATTTTTATAACGCTGGAAATTTAAGTAATTTGGGTTTGCCGTTAGTGGTTAAGCCGGCTACTCACGGCTCAAGCATAGGTCTCTCTGTCGTTGACCGGGCAAACGATATCCCCAAAGCGATAAATTTGGCCTTCAAATTTGACGAAAGAATAATTATTGAAGAATATATAAAGGGGAAGGAGTTAACTGTTGGGATTCTGGAAGAGCAGGCTATGCCGGTAATCGAGATTATCCCCAAGCACAATTTCTTTGATTACCAGGCTAAATACAAAAAGGGTTTGACGGATTATATGGTGCCGGCTAAATTAACCCCGGCGGTTTCCTCGCGTGTTAAAAAAGCGGCATTGTCTGCGCATAAGCTATTGGGTTGTTTTGGCTGCTCCAGAGTCGATATCATTCTGAACCATAGGGATGAACCGTTCGTCCTAGAAGTGAATACTATCCCCGGCCTTACTGAAACAAGCCTTCTTCCCAAGGCGGCTGGAGAAATAGGCATCGATTTTACGTCTTTGTGCGTTAAATTAATCAGTCTAGCCCATGAAAAAACGAAAAAGTAACTTTCCGGCAAGGCCTTTAGTATTTTCTTTGATAATTCTTCTTGCCTTATGCTTTGTTCTGGGATATATTTGGAGAATCCTTACAACTTCGGAATATTTCCAGGTCAAATATGTAGTAACCAAAGAGGCTTTGAACTTCGATCCTTCTTATTTAAAAGGCAAGAATATATTCACCTTTGATTTATCGAAAGAGGCTGCGGTTATCTCCGGAAGTTGCCCTGATTCTTTAGGGGTTAGGCTTGCCCGGGTCATTCCAAATCGTATTTATGTCGAACTTATCAGGCGCAAGCCGATCGCTTTCATAAAGCTCTACCGTTATTTTGCAGTTGATGAAGAAGGTTATATATTTTCCAGCTCAATTCATCCGGATGACCCGAGTTTTTCCGGCGATGAAGCAGGATTGCCGGTAATCACCGGTTTGGAGTCCCGGATTTTCGGGCCTAAACCCGGAAGCAAGTATGAAAGCAAGGAGCTATCCGTCGCTTTGCTGGTCCTCAAGGAAGCGCGGCGGTCTCCCTTATTTAAAGATTACAGGATTCGGAAAATAGATATAACGGGAATAAATAATATTACAGTTCAAATACCGATTTCTCAGGTTCAAAATACTTATCTGGACTGGAAAGCCCCGAAAAAGACAGAATTTCTGGAGGTTAAAATCGGACAGGGCAATATCCGGGATAAAGTAGCGATTATGATTGGCCTTGTAAATCAGGAAAAACGAAACCTTGGAAATATAAAATATATAGATCTCAGGTTTAACGAGCCGGTGATTAAGTTCCGCGAAGACAAGGATCGAAAGTAGAAAGTGTAATGACAAATGACAAAATTCAAAATCCAAAATAAATCCAAAACTCAAAACACAAATATCAAAATCAGGGTTTTGTCATTTTGAATTTTGAGTTTTAGCTTTTGATATTAAACTAATACGATGAATAATTATATTTGCACATTAGATATCGGTTCAAGCAAGGTCTCTGCTTGTGTGGCGCTTTTCAAGAAGAAGCGCTTGAGCAGCATTCATTTTGAGACCCTGCCTGTCAAGGGTATGCGGGAAGGGACGGTTGTTGATTCAATAGGCCTTATTGGCTCGGTTGGCAAGGTGCTTAAGAATCTCAAGGCCAAATCAGGGGTAAATATTAAGTTCGTTTCCGTAAATATATCGGGGCAGGATATAAGCGCCAAGCGTTCCCGCGCAATTATACCTCTTGCTGAAAGAGGGAACAAGGTTATCACCGTTTCGGATATGCAGAAGGCTAACGAGCAGGCTCGTGTTTTAGGTTCCAGCCTGGAAGAAGAGATAATTCATATGATTCCCTCCAGTTACGCGATAGATTCGAAAGGCAATATCAGTAATCCGCTCGGGCTTTATAGCCACAGGCTTGAGGTGGAATTGTATTTGGTTTGCGGAAAGCTGTCTTCGGTGCAGAGCCTTGCCCGCGTGATTAATCATGCGGGATACGAAATAAAGGATCTTTATTTCTCGGGTTTAGCCACAAGCAAGGCAGTTTTTAACCAGAAAGCCAGGGAAGGGCTTAACTTGCTTTGCGATATCGGAAGCGATACCACCGAGATCCTTATTTTTCAAGACGGCCTGCTTAAAGATATACAGGTTCTTGCTTTTGGCGGGGATGATTTGACCAACGAACTATCCGACGTTTTGAAGATTAATTTTGATTTGGCCGAGGATATTAAGAGGTCTTCCGGTATTATCGGAGGAGTGGACCAGATAGGGGAAGACAGGGAAATTCTGGTTAAAAGGAGCGAATTCTATAAACCCATAAAACAAAGGCTGGTAGCCGAGATAGCTACTTCTTCAGCCAAGAGAATTTGCGCCAAGATTAAAGAAGCAGTCGAAAACAAGGTTTCGCTTTACGATATCAACAATTTTGTAGTTACCGGCAGGACGGTTCTCATAGAAGGTTTTATCGAAACCCTGGAAAATTCCTTGGTAATACCGGTTAAGCTTGGACGTATTACCAGCCTGGAAATAATCTCAATAATCAAGGAGAACGATGAATTATCCGGGCAGAAATATTTGACTTATCTGACCTGTATTGGAATGCTTTGCGAAGCTTTGGAAGCCAAGCCTCTCGGAATTCTGCCTTTGCATCAACCCGCCAAAAATCTTTTCTTTAAAGCTGTCAATCGAGTCAGGGAAGTATACCAGGAGTATTTCTAGGCGTTTTCTACTTTTGATTGACCTAGGAGTTTTATGAGGTATAATAACTCATTTGAATGATTAGGGATAATATTTTAGAAGTTAAAAGACGTATTGAAGCCGCTTGTTTTAGGGTGAAGCGCCAGCCATCTGGTGTAAAACTGATTGCTGTCAGCAAGAATCGAAGTATCGAAGAGATAGAAGAAGCCAGCTTAGCCGGAATAACTGATTTCGGCGAAAATCGAGTTCAGGAAGCTCTCTCTAAATATAAGGCAAAGCTGCTTGTGCGGTGGCATATGGTTGGTCATTTACAGACAAACAAGGCAAGAGAAGCGGTAAGTATATTTGATGTTATCCATTCGGTGGATAGTTTGCGCCTTGCCGAAGAAATAGATAAACGAGCCGCTAAAATAAACAAAATTCAGGATATTTTAATCGAAATAAAAACTTCTCCTGAAGCGGCCAAATTCGGCTTAGAATTTAAGCAGGCAGCCGGAGTCATAAAAGAGATAGCCAATTTTAAAAATATCAATGTTCAAGGTTTAATGACTGTTGCGCCGCTTGTGGATAATCCGGAGGAAGCCCGTCCTTATTTCAGAAGCTTAAATGAACTTAGAAACGAAATTAACCGTTTGCCGGTTATCAAACAGCCATTATCCGTTTTGTCCATGGGTATGACCGATGATTTTGAAGTAGCAATTGAAGAAGGCTCGGGGATGGTCAGAGTGGGCAGGGCTATTTTTGAAGGAGGATTATGATAGATACGCGTAAGAATATCGGAGTCGCAGGCTACGGGACTATGGGGCAGCTAATTGGCCAAAGCCTGGTTCTGCAGGAGGGAGAATTCAATATCCATGTTTTTGATAAAGATAAGAATAAGCTGGATGTGCCTTCGGATATAAACGTTGCTAAGGACATAAAGGATCTAGTCGAGAAGGCCGATACGGTGATCCTGGCGGTTAAACCGCAGGATTCCGACCGTGTCCTAAAAGAAATGAAAGGCCGTGCCGGCAATAAATTGATTATTTCCATTGCCGCCGGAATCAGCACGAAGCACATCAAAAGGCTTCTTGGCGCGGTCCGGGTGATCCGGGTTATGCCGAATATAGGAGCCAAAATCGGAGAATCCGTATCTTGTTTATGCAAAGGGGCGTTTGCGACAGACGAAGACCTGGAATTAGCCCAGGAATTATTTAATTGTCTGGGCTCGACCAGAATAATTGATGAAAGCATGATGAATGCGGCTACCGCAATCTCCGGAAGCGGCCCGGCCTATGTGTTTTATTTTGCGGAAAACAATTCGCTTGATCCTGAAAATATCCCGGAGCACGCCCGGCACGATATGATGCGCAGGCTTGAGAAAGCAGCCGAAGAATTGGGTTTTTCTACCGAAGACGCGGCCTTCTTGGCGGCTAATACGGTGAGCGCGTCCATAAATCTATTGCATAAAACAAAACTACCGGCGCCTGAATTAAGGAAACAAGTTACTT
>JAQUOO010000014.1 GCA_028717055.1 Candidatus Omnitrophota bacterium
TGCTTGAGTTATTAGAGCTATTGCTAGGAGGAAAGACTAGAGAAAAGGCTAAAAAGAAGCTTAAAAAGAAGAAAAAGGAAAGGAGTTTCCTAGAGAGAGAGAGAGAGAGAGAGAGAGAGAGAGAGAGGATTTAGATACTTATACCTTAGAATAGACATAGAGAGGACCTCCTTTTGTGGTGGTTTAATATTGTTATTGGCCTACGACAATATTAATTATACCGGATATTTGAGATTATACCAGCGCAAGAATTGGAATCAATGTATTTTTTCAACCTTCCCGGCCATAACAATAGGCAGGCCTAAAACCTGGATTCCTCTTCCAGCATATTGGCCAAGACAGGGTTATCAAGCAGGCTGCTGTAGTGAAAAATAACGCAGCCTCCGGCGCCCGCATTTTCTGAAAACCTAAGCTCCTCCTTAAATTCCCCGGGGAGAGCCCCCATTTTATAAGCTCCAACAGCAATCTTTACTCTCCTGAAGTCGTCTACCTTGTTTTTTATCGCCGAGATCCATCTTTCAAACTCCAAATGATCCGGAGAATAATCCATTGCTATCACAAAATCAACCAATTCGCGGTTGAGCCAAGAAGTCCAATCCTGAAAGGCCTCGTAATAAGCGCGTTGTATCGGCATACATCCGGTAGCTGAAACTTGAATATCGGGATTAATGCGCCGGGCAGTATCGATGAATCCCCGGAGCGTCTCGGTTACCTGAGCGCGCTTCCAGTCTTTCCAGGTTTCATCTTCTTCTTTTATTATTTTAACCCCGGACATCCTCTTAAAACGTTCCATATTCATTTCTGTATAGCCATAAGCCGGGTTTTTATCCGGATACCGGACGTAATCAAACAGGATGCCGTCTAAGCCCGGGTAGCTGCGGATAATTTCCTCGATAATGCCGGAAAGCTCACGGCGAACGCGCATATCCCCGGGCTCAAGGAAATATTGATTATCGATTTTGTAATCTTCGAGGTTATGTTTTTCTCTTAGGTTGCTAGTCAAAATGCCGAAGCCGTATTTCTGAAGCAGTAGAGCGTTCTTATTTTTACTCAGGCTCAACATATTAAACCAAGCATGCACCTCTATGCCAAAACCATGGGCCTGTTTAATAAGCAGCCTGAGCGGGTCCTCGGGAACATTCTTCAGGCAGTCTTTATATGGAGAGGAGTCCGCGATTAGCGATGGAAACCAAGCCTTATTCCCCCTGTAGACCTGGATGAAGATCATTTTGGCGCGAGTTCTCTTGGCCAGATTAACCAGCTTGGTTATCTCTTGCCGGCTTGAAAGCGCGCAAGGCTCATCCAGCGCCATAACAAAAATCCCCCGCCGCGGCAAAGATTCTGCGCAGCCAGAGCTTACGGGGAAAAAAGATAAAAAAAACAGCGCGCAGGACAACACCGATATCTGCATGTTTCTAAACATTTGATTTTATCCTGAAATATTACGAATGGAAACAACGCGATCAAGCAAAGAGCCTTTCCGGGAACCCTCACCCAAAGAAAGGTCGCTGACCACTGTCCGGTTTATCTTACGGACAATATCCTTGCCTAACCCTTGTCTTTGCCTATAGGCGTGAATCTCGTGTATAACGTACGGCCTGCCTGCATACATTCCAAGGTATATAAGTATGTGCCCCTTTAGCCGCAGGAGAGCGGCTCCTCCAGCAGCCTGCTTATCCAAAATACGCACTTTTGATTCATTGTCCGTCTTTTCCGAAAAATTACCCAAAAGCCGTCCGACCTGGCCTTGTTCCGCGGAATTTCTCGGCAAGATTATCCCGGCCGTAGAGAAAACCTCCTGGACAAAACCGGAACAATCCTGTTCGCCATTCTTTCCTCCCCAACTATAAGGGGCATTCAGAAGCTTAAAAGCCTGTTGCATAATATTCCGCGGAGTATATGCTAAGTAACCAATATTTACATCGGCCTTTCTCATATAAGCGATTCGCTCAACTAATTTTCCTTCTTTTGTCTGCCCGGGAACAAAAACACTGACTGTCCCGGAATCAAAGTTACCCGCCAGAGGAAATCTTGCGCCCATTCTTACATAATCAATATGCTGTTTTAACTCGGAGTCCCGGAAAATATCGGATTTGGCGCTAACCGTCACAACAAAGGGCGCCTTCTCCAGAAAAGATTTGAACTCGTCAAACCCGCAAAAGGCAACGCTATCTTTCTTTATCCAGCCGGAACTGGCCGGAGAATACGCGTAAACCCAGCCGCTATCTTTGGTCTCGTGTAAAATTACCACCGGAGTTCCGATATCCAGAGAGCTATTTTGTAACTCATCAAAGGCCGAATCCCCCGGCTCAATAGTCAAGATGTCATCGGTAGGCAAGAGGCGCTGGTCAACATAACAGCAAACAAAACCGTAACGCGCGTTAATCTGGCGCGGGATTGCCTCAAGGTTAATCCGCCTGGATATTTCTCGATAAAAAGGCTCTCCTATTCTTATCGAATTTTTTGAATAGAGTTTTCTTCTAAGGAATCCGTCGATTTGCTTTCTTAAGGAAGAGGACAACTCGCTTCCGGCATATACGGGGACTGTTTTTGACAAATCTTTTACCAGTTTAAGTTCATTTTCTGTTTTTGAATTAAACAGGGCGATGCCGGCGGAATTCAAAATAACCTTATCCGCGCAATTATTCCGGGCAATCCAGAATCCGGGGCTTTGCATCTGCCTGTTGGTATGGGGAATCGTATTCGGCGAGGAATAATAAAGCTTTTCTTCTCTATTACATCCCGCCGCGGCCAACAAGCAGAAGGCTAATAAAAAATAATGGGTTTTCTTCATATCCGTCTCAATTTATTTATTTTAGTATAAAGCCAAAGAGATAACCAGTAAAAATAATTCTGGCCCGGAACCCCGGTAAATATCGCCTTTGCAAGATCCGCATGGCTCAATACAAATATCATCCCCTAGATTAAGTTGTTATCCAAAAAACTGAAATATTTCCTTTTGCCGATAATTATATGGTCCAGGACATTTATCTGGATTACTTTTCCCGCCTCGACTAACCGGGCGGTAAATTCTTTATCTTCCTGGCTCGGGACAGGGTTTCCGCAAGGATGGTTATGAAAACAAATTATCGAAACAGCA
Source organism: Candidatus Omnitrophota bacterium (assembly GCA_028717055.1). GTDB lineage: Bacteria > Omnitrophota > Gorgyraeia > Gygaellales > Profunditerraquicolaceae > UBA6233. The sequence goes on from JAQUOO010000014.1 coordinate 3,101, forward strand.
AAATACTCCAGGGCCCTAGAAAAAATCTCCCTTATGGCCGGGTTTACCCGATTAACCGTTCCCTCCTGAATCTCTATTATCTCGATAATCTTGTTCCCCGAATCCAAAAGCAGCCCCTTGAATACTTCTTTTTTCAAATGCCGCATCCGGGGAGTCAATATTGCCGCCGCTTTTTCCGAAGATTCAATCACAGCACGGCCGTCTTTTGCCTCTTCTTCCCTAAACCTTCTCCCTATTTCAAGAGCGCTCCTAATTTGAGCCATCTTGGCCAAACCCATGCCTTTTAAACCGTTCCATTGTTTTATATCCGTATGGCTCATTTTTCCAAAGCTGCCGAACCTGCCAAGTATATCTCTTGCCAAATCCAACGCGCTTCTGCCTTTGGCGCCGGTGCGCAAAAGTATGGCTATTAGTTCGGTATTCGTCAAAGAATGCTCCCCGGATCTAAACAGCTTTTCCCGCGGCCGCTCATCTTGCGGCCAGGATTTAATGCCGGACATAGTTCTCTCCTCCTACCTCAATAGACGCAGCAGGAGCAAAAATCTAATTAAAGAATAGGGGATATTACGAGTTTTTTGAGAGAGGATAAGTTGAGGTAATTTAAATTGTATCCTGCCCCGCATGGAATCGAACCATGATAGTCAGATCCAGAATCTGAAGTCCTACCGATTAGACGACAGGGCAAATAATTTACGAAGTGACTAATTATATCCGATTTCACAAAATCTGTAAAGGAGCATCTATTAAAAAAGCCGGGATAAACCCGGCTTAACACGTTTAAAATAGTGAAATAGACAGAATTTATCCGTTACCAGAGATTCTTTTTAACCCAGGCATCGGCTTTTTTCAGAGAAGACCAATCTTCCTGCGCGCCTTCTTTTACTCCTTGCGCAAGCCCGCTGGCCCCTTTGTATAATGTTCCGCAGCCGCTCGTTAAGAAAATAAAGACCAGAAGAATGCCTGACAAAAACACTTTTTTAAGCATTGCCTCCCCCTTTTATCCAACGGCTTAATCTCTTTCTCGTCCGCTCTTTTCCTAAATAATATATTACTTCGAATAATCCCGGGCCGATTGTTTTCCCGGTTAACGCTACCCTTATCGGATGTATCAGCGCCTTGGATTCAATGTTCAATTCTTTAACCAAACTGCGGAACCCTTCTTCTATGTTAAGGATATCAAATTCTGCCAATTTATCAAGCTTTTCCACAAAAAGACGGAATTCATTAGATAAGTCTTGGGAGAGGCATTTCTTTTCGGCATCAGGGTCGATTTTTACTTCTTCAACAAAGAAAAAATCCGCCCAGTCAGGAAAATCGTTGATTGTGGTCAGGCGCGGCTGGAATAATTTTACCAGAGAAACCAGGTATCTCCTATCCAAATTGTCTTTACCGATATAACCTCTCTCAATGAGCCCGGGGATTAATATATCAGCCAGTTTTTCCGAATCTTCATTCTTAAGATACTGGTTATTCATCCAATTAAGTTTCTTAAGATCGAACGTGGCCGCGGTTTTATTAACCTGGGTCACGTCGAATAATTTTACCGCCTCATTTATATCGATGAGCTCGACGTTATTTCCCGGAGCCCAGCTTAAAAGCAAAAGATAATTAACCAGGGCCTGCGGCAAATAACCCATTTTACGGTAATCGCTTATAGCGGTAGCGCCCGTTCTCTTGGAAAGCCTGCCCCCCTCCATTCCCATAATTAGAGGCAAATGCGCAAATGCAGGCAGTTTAAAACCAAGGGCCTCATACAAAAGCGTTTGCTTGGGCGTATTGGAAATGTGGTCGTCGCCGCGGATAACGTGGGTGATGCCCATAGTCGCATCGTCCACCACACAGGCGAAATTATAGGTTGGGGTTCCGTCGGATTTAATCAAAACCTGATCCTTGATTACGCTGGTATCGAATTCGATCTCTCCCCGGATTAAATCCTGCATTTTAATTTTTTGCTGCGGCACCTTAAAAATTACCGCTTCTTGCGGTTTATCCGGAAGCTTCTCTTTATAGGCCTTGCCCGTGCTAAGCAATTTTTGCGCGTATTCGTTATAAATATCAACCCTCTTGCTCTGATAATCGATTTCATCCCAGTCAAAACCCAACCACTTCAGGCTATTCAAAATCTCATCTACGAATTCCGGCTTCGAGCGAACCTGATCCGTATCTTCAATCCTCAAAACAAACTTCCCCCCTTTTGCCCGGGCATAAAGCCAATTAAATAAAGCTGTGCGCGCTCCTCCAATATGCAAATTTCCTGTAGGGCTGGGGGCAAATCTCACTCTAACCATTTAAGACTCCATTCCTTTGTTAAACGCCTCGATATTTATTCTGAGTAACTCCGGCTGGCCTTTAGGCGCAATCTTAGCCATTGCCTTTACGATATTTTCCGGAGCAATAATCTTTTTGTTCGTTAAATATTTCCCTAAAGCGGCCATATTCGCTACTTTAATATTACCTAAATCTATGGCGATATCCGTAAATCTTGCCGATACCGACCTTATTTCCGGATTATTTTCTACCGCTGCTAAAGAACTATTCACAATCATAAGGCCGCCGGATTTTAATCTATTCTTGAATTTTACCAAAGATGCCTGGTTCATAATGATTAAAGTATCGGCTTTGTCCACATGCGGAGAGCCGATTTCAGCGTCGGAGATAATTACCATACAATGCGCGCACCCTCCGCGCACCTCCGGGCCATAGGCAGGAAGCCAGGTAGTGAATTTACCGCTAAGCAGAGCTGCCTCGGCCAAAACTTTTCCCAAAAGCATAATACCTTGTCCGCCGCTGCCCGCTATTATAATTTTTTCTAGCATAGTCGATTAATGACAAAATCCAAAGTCCAAAATTCAAAATAAACCCAAATGACAAATACAAAATGACAAAATGTTTGTTTTGACATTTGTGTTTTGAGCTTTATATTTATTTTGAATTTTGAATTTTGTCATTTGTCATTTAATTATCCCTAAAGGAAATTCTTTAACCATGGTATTTTTAATCCAAGCCATTGACTCTCTGGCAGATAAGCCCCAATATGTCGGGCAGGGAGACAATACCTCCACCAGGGAAAAGCCAACACCTTCTATCTGATTCACAAACGCCTGCCTTATTGCCTTTCTGGTTTTCATTATCTCTTGCGGAGAATGTAACGAAACACGCTCAATATATTTTACCCCCGGTAAAAGCGCCAACATTTCAGAAATCTTTAAAGGGTACCCTTGCGCTGCGGCTGATCTGCCCAGAGGCGAAGTAGAAGTCTTCTGATTGAGAAGAGTGGTCGGCGCCATTTGCCCTCCGGTCATTCCGTAAACAGCGTTATTGATAAAAAAAACTGAAACATTTTCTCCCCGGTTAGCCGCGTGTATTGTTTCGTTCGTGCCGATAGCCGCCAAATCTCCGTCGCCCTGATAAGTAAAAACGATATTTTGGGGCCTGACCCTTTTTAAGCCGGTGGCAACTGCCAGCGCCCGGCCATGGGCGGCCTCCGAACAGTCAAAATCCCAGTAATCATAGGCGATGACAGCGCATCCGACCGGAGCTACCGCGATAACCTTTTCGCGTATGCCTAATTCATCGATTACTTCAGCAATAAGCCGATGCGCCAGGCTATGTCCGCAACCCGGGCAATAATGAGTTGAAACGTTTCTTAATGATTTCGGATGACTATATATTTTCATAATAAGAATTGGTTAATATCAAATACCAAAGCGCAAAATTAAAAATAAATTTAAATTACAAATACCCAAGGACAAAACATTGGTTTTGTTATTGGTAATTTTGATTTTCAATTTATTTTGTGCTTTGAATTTTGTCATTTGTCATTTACAGCATCTCATTTACTTTACGCATAATATCTTCTTCCGAAGGGACTCCTCCTCCGGAACGGCCCAAGAATTCAATTTTTGCCCGGCCGCAAAGAGCTAATTGCACGTCTTCCAGCATTTGACCGTAGGACATTTCAATTACCAGATATTTTTTGTTTGATGTTAAACGTTTAGAAAAAGCTTGCTTGGGAAACGGCCAGAGGGTTATTGGACGAATTAGGCCAACCTTCTTGCTTTTACTCCTTAAAACCTTTACCGCTGATTTAGCGATCCTGGCCATGCTGCCATAGGCAACCAAAACTATTCTTGCGTCATTCACATATAATTCTTCGTAACGCTCTTCTTTCAGCTGTATCTGCCGGTATTTCTTCTGCAATTTAAGATTAAATTTCTCCAGATCCCCTTCCTTCAAATAAAAGGATTTGACCACATTGGCTTTTCTTCCCTTGCAGCCGGTTAATGCCCATGGTTTATCTTGCGGCTTGCGGCTTGCGGCTTGCGGCTTGGGCAAAATAATTGGTTCCATCATCTGCCCAAGCAGACCATCGCCGAGGATTATTACCGGAGTCCGGTATTTATCGGCAAGATTAAAGGCAAGCCCGGTAAAATCGTAACACTCCTGAACGCTTGCAGGCGCTAAAACTATACAATGATAATCTCCGTGCCCGCCTGAACGCGTGGCCTGAAAATAATCCGATTGGGCGGGAGCGATATTGCCTAGGCCCGGTCCGCCGCGCACAATATTTACGATTAACGCGGGGAGCTCTGCTCCGGCTATATAAGAAATCCCCTCCTGCTTTAAGCTGATGCCGGGGCTGGATGACGAAGTCATTGCGCGGGCCCCTGCTGCGGACGCGCCAAATACCATATTAATCGCGGCGACTTCAGCTTCAGCCTGGATAAATACACCTGCGCTTTTCTCCATATTATTAGCCATATAGGCGATGAGTTCATTCTGCGGAGTAATCGGATACCCGGCATAAAACCGGCAACCGGCATCAATAGCAGCTTTCGCAATTGCTTCATTACCAGTCATCAATATTTTTGCCTTAGTCATAATTCTAAACCAAAATTAAAAATGCAGAAGTAAAGCTACAGGTTAAAAAACAAAACTATTAATGTCAAAGGTCAAAGCCCGAAATTCAAAATAAATCTAAATGACAAATACCAAATGACAAAACCTCGGTTTTGTCATTTGTAACTTTGATTTTATTTTGTGCTTTGAATTTTGTCATTTGTCATTAAACTTTTAACTTTACTTATATACTTCAATACAACAATCCGGGCAGATAACTGCGCACATCGCGCACCCCACACACTTACCTCCGGGCTTAAACTTAACCGGCTTTATCCCGCGTAAATTAAGTTCATCCTCGACCACAATCAGCCCCCGGGGACAAACACTTATGCATAAAAGGCAACCCTTGCATTTATCTTTATTAATGGTTATTTTTGGCATAGCACTGACTTAATCTTATCCGCAATTCCCTTGGCGGTCAATCCGTATTTTTCCAACAACAACTCTCTCTTGCCATGTTCGATAAATGAGCTGGGTAATCCGATTTTTATAACTGGTTGGCCCAGCGCGCTTTCTACGGCGCTCCCAAAACCTCCCTCAACAATCCCCTCTTCAACTGTAAAAATAAGCCTTGCCTTCCCGGCTATTTCGCTAAACAAATGCTTATCTAAAGGCTTGGCAAAACGTGAATTTATTAAAAAACCCGATAACCCTTCCTTCTGCAACAACTTCTGGGCTTCTAAAGAAACTTTAACCATACTTCCTAAAGCAATAATGGCAAAATTATTTCCTTCGCTTAAAACCTCTGCTTTGCCCAATTCAATCTCTGGAGATTCACCTGACAAATCCTCTGCTTTGCCCTTAGGGTATCTTATTACTGCTGGAATACTGGACCTAACGCTGAATTCCAGCATTGACTCTAATTCTTTGGCGTCTTTTGGCGCCAAAACCGCCAGGTGCGGAATTGTATTCAAGAAACCTATATCGAATATTCCCTGATGCGTAACCCCATCCTCACCGACGATTCCGGCGCGATCCAGGCAAAATATAACCGGTAAGTTCTGCAAGGCCACATCTTCGATAATCTGATCATAAGCCCTTTGTAGAAAAGTAGAATACAAGGCAATTACCGGCTTAAACCCCGCTTTGGCTAACCCGGCAGCAAAACAAACCGCATGCCCCTCGGCAATACCAACATCAAAGAATCTATCCGGAAACAAACGATGGAATTTATCCAATCCCGTCCCTTCAGGCATTGCTGCGGTAATAGCTATAATTTTATTGTCTCCGGCAGCCAATTCCGCCAGTTTATCGCTAAAAACTTCCGTATAGGTTCTTCCTCCGGATGGCTTAGCTAAGCTTAACCCCGTCTGAATATCAAATGGGCCTGTCCCGTGGAATTTCACCGGTTCATTTTCAGCGGCAAAATATCCTTTGCCTTTTTTTGTAACTACGTGCAGTATGCGCGGCCCTTTTATATTCAGGATGTTTTTAAGCGAACTGGTCAAAACCTCTATGTTGTGGCCGTCAAACGGGCCAAAATAACGAAACCCCAATTCCTCAAAAAGCACCCCCGGAATAAATAACCCCTTAAGCCCCTCTTCAAACTTATTTGCCAGATTTAAAACCCGGCTGCCCTGTTTGCCGCGCTTGACAAGAAACTGCTCCAAAGATTGCTTGAAATGGTTATAAACGGGCAGAGAAATAATTTTATTCAAATAATTGCTGATGGCCCCAACATTGGGAGAGATACTTAACTCATTGGTATTCAGAATTACCAGTATGTCTTTTTTCAGGTGCCCGGCGTTATTTAACCCTTCGAAACACAGGCCTCCGCTTAAAGAACCGTCTCCGATTACCGCCACAACTTTAAAATACTCATCGACAGGAAGCTTGTCCCTGGCCACAGCTAATCCTAAAGCCAAAGATACCGCATTTGAAGAATGCCCGGTTGTAAAACAATCATAAACCGATTCGTCTTTAGAAGGAAACCCGGAAATCCCCTGATAAGTCCTAAGCGTAGAAAATTCTTTGTTTCTTCCGGTCAATATCTTGTGCGCGTAAGACTGATGCCCCACGTCAAAAACTATTTTATCCAGCGGAGTATTCAAACAATAATGCAGGGCGATAATCAATTCCACTGCTCCCAAACTTGAGGCTAAATGCCCGCCGTTAACTGCCACAACCTCAGTCATTCTTTGCCTTATCTCCGAAGCAAGGCGCGGCAATTCTTCCAGCTTAAGCTTCTTTAAATCCTGCGGCGAACTGATCCCTTCCAAGAACATCGCTAGCCCTTCTCCTCTTCATCTTCGGAAAAATCCTTGAGCGAGAATTTCCCGTCTTTCTTCATCAAGGATTCTACTTTACGTTCGGCATCCTGCAGTGTTTGCGAGCAATTTTCGGCCAGCCTAATTCCTTCCTCGTATTTTTTAAGCGCCTCTGCCAGGGTAAGCTTTCCTCCGGATAAATCTTCCACGATTTTCTGCAGTTTCTTTATATCTTCTTCAAGCGGTTGTTTTTCTTTAGCCATTACTAACCTCCTCGACTGAGCTTATGAAACTTCCTTCGCTTAAAATTGTTTTTACTTTATCCCCTTTCTTAATCTGGGCCGGACTTTTGATTACCGATTCATCCGCCATAAGCATGCTCAAACTATACCCGCGGGATAAAACTGCCAGCGGGCTAAGCGCCTCTAACCTGTGGATTAACGCCAGAGCCCTTTCCCGGGTAATATTAATAAATTGGCGCATATTTTGGTTTAAGCCTAGCGACAAATCATCAATAATCTGGGCTTTTTCATGTAAACGATCTAGCGGGCTCTTGACTGAATTCTTTAAAGCAATAAGATTATTTTTTAAAACTCCGATAATATCGGAAACGGAAAACCCCATTTCGTGACGCAAGCCGTCAAGTTGGGCAAAAATAGCGTTTTTCTTGTCTACGATTATTTTGGCTGCCGCAGTTGGCGTCTCCACAAAACAATCAGCCACTAAATCACATAGGCTAGTATTTATTTGATGCCCTACTGCCGAGATGACCGGTATTTTTGAACTATAAACCGCCCTGGCCACAATTTCTTCGTTAAAAGACCAGAGATCTTCTGTGCTTCCGCCGCCACGACTGACAATAATAACATCGACTTTGCTGAATTCGTTCAGCTCTTCGATCCCTTGAGCGATTTCTTGCGCCGCGCCTTCCCCTTGCACGCGGACAGAGCGAATTACAACATCCACGCAAGAAGCGCCTTTTTTCAGTATCCCTAGAATATCACGAATCGCCGCTCCTGCGCCGGAAGTAACCACTCCCACCCGAAAAGGCATAAAAGGCAGCTCTCTTTTGCGCGCAGCATCGAATAGGCCTTCTTTCAACAATTTTTCTTTTAACTGCTCGAAGGCTAACGCTCGTGCGCCAATACCTTTGGGCTCCATTTTCTCCACAATCATCTGGTATTGTCCGCGCGGGCCATAAACATCGATCTTTCCAAAACAAATTACCTTGATGCCGTCCTGTAATTTAAATTTTAATTCCCGGTTTGCCCGGACAAACATCGCAGCAGCCAAAACAGAAGCGTTATCTTTAAGTGAAAAATAAAAATGCCCGGAGGTAGCTGCTTTAAAGTTAGAAATCTCCCCTTCAACCCAAACCCCATTGCCAAATGTATTCTCAAAAATAACTCCGATCTCTAAGGTAATTTGAGAAACAGTATAGATATGTTTATTTTCCTGCGGAATTGGCATCTTTGGGAGCCTCTATTAACTTGGGCGTCTCAACTTTTGACGCTTCTATTTTCGGAGTTTCTGTTTTTACAGCTTCCGGGGTCTTTACTTCGGGTTTTTTCTTCAAAACAACAAGATTAACCGAGTAAGGAGTTAAAGAGAGTTCTTCCTGATAAGAATCTTGGGCATTAATTTCTTTCTCAACGGCCGGCTTAAACTCACAATTCAAACTGCAGGATGAATCTAACGTAAATTGGCTATAGATGTAACTTCCTTTGATATTCTTCAGGTTAAGCTTGAACAGGCGTTTGGCAGATTTCAACTGCTCAGCTCTATCATAAAGTTCTTTGGCATTCTTCAATAAGTTTTTAACCCTATTGGTGGTAGGCAGCGTTCCGACTTCTTCATGCTGTGAAATAATCCTGGAAAGCTGATCAGAACGGATAAGCCCGAGAAGAAACCTGCTCTCGGCGGCGCTAAATCCGGCGATACTCTGGGCAATTAAACTTTGAGCTATTTCAGGATCAATATAATTATAGATCAACACAGCAATTTTTTCATCTGATTTCGTGGCGATGACGCCGGTAAATTCGTCGTTAAGCTTTACGGAAAACATATTCTTTTCCAATTCTCTAAGCATTCTGAAAGAATTATAGCTTACTTTCTGCCCCCCTGAATGTTTAAAAGACAGATAAAAAACTCCCGTGTTCCTGGTCACCCCCTCCGGGTTACCCTGAAAATCTTCCAAGCAAAAATAGAGTTGATTATCCAAACCCGCTTCGTACATATTCTTTAGGCGGGCCGGGATGTAACTGGCGGCAATATAAGCTCTTTCTTTGCGCTCGGGTATAAGATTTGCGTGACGGTCATAATTCCACTCATCTACGATCAGAGAAATATTTTTATCAAAGTTGAAATACGATAGCCAGTCCCGCACAAGACTTAAGGCATTCTTATCATAGATAGTGTTTTCTTTTTCCGTTTTAGGGTCGGTAGAAAAACTGTGCCAGGTAATAAAATCGAGGCTCAAATGATTCTGGTAACAGAATTTGATTAGCGCGTAAACCAGGCTCTTCTCCGGGGTCGAAACAGTATTGTCTCCTACGTTATGGAACCAGGAACTTGCGCTGGGCGCGCCAACCGGAATATGGATTTTATATTGGCCCTCCAGCTCTTTTGCGCTTTCACTGACCAGGCGGTAAAGATTAAGATAATCCAGCTCTCTGCCTAAGAAAAATCCCTCCAGATCCGGAGCGCTCCATACTTCATACCAGATATTGTATTTTTTTTCGCAACTTAAATCCTTGATTATGCCTTTAACCAAATCTTTATACGCCGCTAAATTCAAAGGGCTGCTGTTTTTATCCAAGATCTTGCCCATTCCCGCCGGGGTCCCGAATAAATTTAAGATAACTGTTCCGCCGGAATCGCTTATGCTCTTAATAATATTCTCATAGTTAGCGAGCATCTTATCTTTTGCCGCCTGATCCTTGGCAAGCTGAGTAATTTCCCAAAGATTATACTGTATACGGTAAAATCCATTAAAGCCAATATCTTTATGCCAAGCATCCAAAGCTTCCTTCGAAGCCAGGCTTTGCGGCCAAGTATTATCAGAATTAAAACCCCTGCCGCTTAAATCAAGATTGGGCTTGAAGATTTTAGGTGTAGGGATAGTATTCGAATTAACATCCAGAGTTAGCTCAAGATCATCAGTTGTTTGAGCCAAAGTTAAATGACAAATACCAAATACAAAAATCCAAAATAAGCTCAAAATCCAAATAACAAATGACAAAGATTTTGTTTTGATATTTGTTATTTTGATTTTGGATTTATTCTGTGCTTTGAATTTTGTCATTTGTCATTAATCCACTAATTTCTTCTGTACCCTTTGAATCGATCTTGCCTTACCGGTCTTCTCGTCAATATCTAAAACTGCCCCGCATAATTGAATGTTTCCCTCGGCTACTTCAAATCTCACCGGCAACCCGGTAATAAACCTCTCCAGGACATTATCGACTTTTCTTCCGATAACCGAATCATAAGGTCCGCACATTCCGGCATCAGTCAAGTAAGCTGTCCCCTGGGGAAGTATGTGTTCATCTGCGGTCTGAATGTGGGTATGCGTGCCTAAAACTGCCGAAACATTTCCATCCAGATACCAGCCAAGGGCCACCTTTTCAGAAGTAGCTTCTGCGTGAATATCTACGATAATTACCTTTGTTTCCTTAATAAGCTCCTTCTGCGCGGCAAGCGCTGTCTTAAAAGGACAATCCAACGCTTCCATAAAGACCCTGCCGTTAACATTGATTATGCCGATTTTTTGCCCTGTTCTTGTCTTAAAGATACCGCTGCCTTTACCCGGAGAAGCTGCGGGGAAATTTATCGGCCGCAATATTCTTCTCTCGCGGTTTATCAGTTCGAATATCTCGCTTTTTTTCCAAATATGGTCTCCGGAAGTGATTACATCGACCCCGGAATTGAATAATTCATCCGCCACTTTAGGAACTATTCCCGAACCGCCTGAAGCATTCTCGGCGTTGGCAATAACAAAATCCAGAGAATATTCTTCCTTCAGTCCCGCCAGAAGCTTATTAACCGCCTTTCTGCCGGGGCCACCCACTATATCGCCGATAAATAGTATTTTCATTGTTTACACATACCTTATCATTAATATCAAATACAAAGCTCAAAATTCAAAATGAATCTAAATGACAAATATTAAATAACAAAACATTGGTTTCGGTATTTGGGCTTTGGATTTATTTTGGATTTTGCCTGCCTATCGGCAGACAGGAATTTTGTCATTTGAATTTAGAACATCCTATTTAGCATACTCTATTGCTCTAGTTTCTCTAATCACCGTAACCTTAATCTGCCCGGGATATTCCATCCCCTCCTCTATTTTCTTACGGATATCTCTTGCCATATTGATTGCCTCGGCATCGGTTATTTTTTCCGGCTGGACGATAACGCGTATTTCGCGTCCGGCTTGGATAGCAAAAGACTTTTCTACTCCTTTAAACAAATTGGCGATTGATTCTAATTTTTCTAAGCGCTTAACATACGTTTCCAATGTTTCACGCCGGGCTCCCGGACGGGCCGCGCTGATAGCATCTGCCGCTATCGCCAAGACCGCATAAATACTCTGCGGCGCAGACTCTTCATGATGGGCTTCGATTGCCATAACCACTTCGGCTGACTCGCCATATTTTTTGGCTAATTCCGCTCCAAGTTTGGCATGCGTGCCTTCAACTTGATGGTCGACCGCTTTCCCTATATCATGCAATAGCCCGATTCTGCGCGACAATTTAAAATCCAAGCCCAGCTCTGAAGCCATGGCTCCCAACAGAAACGCTGCCTCTTTGGAATGCTGTAGGGCATTCTGCCCGAAACTTGTCCTGAACTTTAACCGGCCAAGCAGTTTGACTATTTCCGGATGCAAGCCGTTTACTCCGGCTTCAAACGCTGCCCGCTCTCCTTCTTCGCGGATCTTTTCATCCATTTCTTTCTTTGTCTTTTCCACGACTTCTTCTATCCTGCCTGGATGTATCCTTCCATCAGCAAGAAGCTTCTCTAAACTCAAACGGGCAATCTCCCGGCGCACAGCATCAAATGCGGATATCGTAACCGCTTCCGGGGTGTCATCGATAATCACATCTACTCCAGTAGCCATTTCTAAAGCACGAATATTCCTTCCTTCGCGGCCGATAACCCGGCCCTTCATTTCATCGCTTGGCAAAGCCACAACACTAACCGTGGATTCGACTGTATGTTCCGCAGCGCATTTTTGTATCGCCAAGCTTAAAATCTCCCTGGCCTTTTTATCAGAAACACTGCGTATTTCTTCTTCCTGTTTTTTAATTAAAACCGCTTTTTCATTCCCCAACTCTTCGCTCATCCGGCTAAGCAAAATCTGCCTGGCCTCTTCTACTGAAAGCGATGAGATTTTCTGCAACCTTTCTTTTTCTTCGGCAACCAAAGAATGCAACTGGGCGTCTTTGGCTTTAATCGCCTCTTCTTGTTTCCTGATGTTTTCGTGTTTTGCCTCAAGCTCTTTTTCCTTCTTTTCCAGAAGATCAAGCCTGCGGTCGATATTTTCTTCTTTTTGCGCAAGCCTCTTCTCCATATTAGAGAGTTCCTGCCGCCTGTCTTTCGACTCGCGTTCAAAATCCTGACGGACACGGTATAACAAATCTTTAGCTTCCAATTCTACTTCGCGGCGCTTATCCTGAGCCTCTTTGCGGGCTTGTTCCATAATCGCTTGCGCCCTGGATTCAGCATCTTGTATCTTCTTTTCAGCTATCTGTTTTCTTAAAACATAACCTGCCAAAACAGATACACAACCGACTGCTAATGATATAAATATAGTCAGCAACATATATTCCCTCCCTGGTAATCCGGGTAGAGGTACAGGCGCAGAAAAAAAGTTTCTGCCTTCCTCTGCTGTTACCTATGCCTATCCCTAAATTTTCGAACTCTGTTGTTTAAGCGAAGAGTACTTTTTTGACGCTTACATCGTGGAAAGTAGTGGGAACAACGGGTAAGATTTGCAGACGAAATGCCAAACCAATAGAAGGGGTATCCTTAGGGAGTTTACTTAGGAACCGGTCGTAATAACCCTTTCCCCGGCCGAGCCGGTTGCCTTTTTTATCAAAAGCAACTCCCGGGGCAATTACCAAATCCAAATCTTCGGGCCGGATAAACCTGTTAATAACAGGTTCGGACACTCCATAAGGTCCTTTTTTTAAGTGGGCGTGGCTATCTAATATAGCTGGCCTTAAAGACGCTCTATTTTTCACACAAACTGGCACGGCAATAATCTTACCTAATCTTAGCGCTGATTCTATCATTTCTCTTGTTTCCACTTCGCCTTTCATGGCGATGTAAAACATCACTTTTTTCGCTTTTTTAAAAACTTTTTGTCTTAAAAGTTTATTCTTAATTAAACGGCTCTTATTCTTACGGTCCTCCTCCTTATGATTTTTGAGCTTAATTAGAATTTTACTACGTAATGCTTGCTTTGTCAACATACCCAAATCCTATAAGCAGGCCTCACCCTCATGCTTATGTTCCCGGGAATCAAAGGGAACGGGTTTGCCTTGCTTGATATAGTAATCTTTCAGCGCTGAACGCAGGGCTTCTTCCGCCAAAACCGAACAATGCATCTTAACCGCGGGTAATCCTCCCAACGCTTCAGCTACCGCCTTATTGGTAATAGTCAGCGCTTCCTTGATAGATTTCCCCTTAACCATTTCTGTAACCATTGAGCTTGTGGCAACCGCGGCTCCGCAGCCGAAG
>JAQUOO010000015.1 GCA_028717055.1 Candidatus Omnitrophota bacterium
CATAGACATTCCCAAACTTGGTTTTTTCTTCTTCCAGCGAAGAATTTGTTCCGGGCATACGCAACATATCGCCAAAAGTAGCGATAATGACATCTTTATTTTTGGCTAATTCAATGGCGGAATCAACATACTTTTGCGGGCTTACGCACACCGGGCAACCAGGCCCGGAAATTAGCCTGACATTTTTAGGTAAAAGCTCCTTTAACCCAAAACGGTAAAAACTCTGTGTATGTGTTCCGCAAACCTCCATAACATCAATTTGATCCCCGGGGTTGATACTGTATATTCTCGCGGCGATTCTCTTGACTAACTTAGGATTCCGGAATTCATCAACGTATTTCATTGGCAATCTTTAAAGTTTCCCTAGCTCTTTCTGGATTAACTTTTTGAATAGCAAAACCGGCGTGCACCAGCACATAATCGCCCACTTTTAAGCCGGGTAACATCTGGATGCTGGCATTGCGTAAAAGCCCTTCGGATTCCACCTCGGCAAAATCTCCGTTAATCTTCTTGATCTTCATGGGTATACCCAAACACATGGCTTAACTCCTTAAACCTGCTATTATTGCCTCCCCCAAAGAAACACACGAATCATTGCAAGATAATTTTTGATGCGTAAAAACTTCAAAACCTTCTTCATATAATAAACTCGAGCTGAAATTCAGTAAAAGCCTGTTTTGAAAAACTCCTCCGGACAAGGCCACTTTCTTGATTTTATTTCTTTTTCTTAAGACTAGACAGGTTTGCGCAATCATGCTGGCTATACTATGATGGAAATCCAGGGCAACATCTTTACGCAAGATTCCTGATTTTAGATCCTTGGAGATCTGCTTAAATATTCCGGACGGATCAATAATATAGTTATCTTTGTATTTTTTCAGGTTAAATCTATAACCTGAACTTCGAAGTTTGCCCTTTTCAGCTAGCCTTTCCAAAGCAATTGGCAACTCTGCCTCAAAACTAGCCTTTTTCTTATTTAAAACAAGGCTGGCAACTGCGTCGAATAGCCTGCCCATACTGCTAGCTAAAGGAGAATTGATTCCGGCTTGGTATACTTTTCTTAAATCCTGATTCTTATCAAAACCAAACCAGGCTGCCAATACTCTCCAGGGTTCTAGAACCGCCCTCTCTCCGCCAACAAGCGGGATTTCTTTTAAGTGCGCCTGCCTAACAAATGTTTTATAGTTACAAACTAAGAATTCCGCGCCCCAAATATTATTATCAGATCCTAAGCCTGTGCCGTCAAAGGCTACGCCGATTACTTTTTGATCTTTGAGCCCATTCTCTGCCATACAAGCGGCAATATGCGCATGGTGATGCTGGATTAACGCAAGCTTGTGGCTACCGTACAGAGAAAGAGCAAATTTAGTTGACTGATATTCAGGGTGTAAATCACAGGTTACAATTTTAGGATGCTTCTTGAGAAAATGCTTTACGTCTTTTTCAAAAGCTGATAAATCTCTAGGCGAACTTAAGTCGGCATGCACTGGGCTGACATACGCATTACTGCCTTTGGCAAAACAAATTGTATTTTTGGTTTGCGAGCCCAAGGCCAAAACTGCCTTCTTTAATCTAACGGGTAATTTGACCTTTATTGTTTTCATTCACCAGCTCAATATGCAGTATATTATCAACCCGAAACGACCGCTCCTGCCGTTTTAAACAACAATATCCAACCAGATAATTGCGACCATTCTCCTGCTTAATTTCTTTCGGCACAACCTCGCGCTCGGTAACCTGAGCGCTGGAAGTAGAAATATATTCAATTCTCACTTGAACCTTTAAGTTCAACGCTTCCTGAATTTGGGCAATCTTTTGGTTATTGATACTCTCCAACAGGACTGGATCGATGCTAAATAAACCGACAAATTTATTAAAATCAGTTATGCCTTTGGTCGCAAGCATATCTTTTAATTTATAGAAGGCGCTTACGGTAAGTTCCACATCGGAAAATGCGCGGTGTTTTTGCTGAATTTTTATTCCCAATACATCCGCCACAAACCAAAGCGCGTAACGCTCTAACCCCGGCATAAGACGCTTAGCCATCTTAAGCGCATCCACTACCACGATATCTTTCAATGCGGGGATGCTTAATATTCTAAATTCATTATTCAGGAATTCCAGGTCGAATCCCGCGTTATAGGAACAAAGGCAGCTGCCTTGGATAAAATCCAGAAACTTCGGAATTACTTCAGCTGGGTTGGGAGCGTCTTTGAGCATATCTGCGCTGATTTTATTGACCGCGAAGGCTGCGTTAGATACAGGCCTATCCGGATTCACCAGCGTCTGGAACTCCGCTAGCCTTTCCCTGCCTTTAAACCTTAACGCTGCGATCTCGACTATCCGGTCTCCCAGAGAAGGATCTAAACCGGTAGTCTCGGTATCAAAAATTACAAATTCTATATCATCGATATTCATAGTTAGTTAGAAACGTCTCAAACCAATCTAAAGCTGCGTGCGGAAACACTTATGCCCTAAGCTGAGAATCGCCCCTGAAATGAACCTTTCGCACAATATACGCCGGAACCAATTCTTGCGGATGATACGATAATTTTACTTTTTTCAGGTTTTCCAAACCGGAGTCATCCATAATATTAATAAATTCGTAATCTTCCAGCTCTTGACTAAATGAACGGAAAATAAATTGCGCCAAGCCCTTAATCGAAAGATCTGTTATTTCATATAATATGCAAAACGTATCCGGATTCAGTTCAAACCCAAAAGTAAAGCCTTTTATTTCTTTGTTCAGCTTAATCGCGACACCTTTTAAACCTAATGCTTTATAGTTATCCAACGCCTCTTTTAAAACGACTGAACCATCATTTAATAATTCCCGGTAGATACGGTCAGAGTTATCCGCTTGTCTTTGCCTTTGCCAAAGATTATACAGCTTGACGCAGGCGCTTCCATCTTTTAGCAAAAGCCTCTCCCGGGAAAAATCATTGTGTTTGATAAAATGATTATAACTTGAGCGCTTGGATTTAAATTTGTTCCCTTTTAATCCGGCCAAATCAACGCGCTTACAAAGATAATCATAAGCTTTTAATTCGCATCTAAATCCTGACTCCCTGTAAAAATCCAAGTCCTTTTCTTCAACGTTTTCGATATGAGCGAATTCTGGATTTTTATTCAATCTCTCCAGAATCGCGAAAACCTCTTTGGTAGTTTTCGGATTCCTATCTTTACCCAGAGGAGAAAGATACAAGAACGTGCCGATTTTATCCTGAAAAAAAACGCACAGGCTATTATTGATCAAGGCCCAACGTATATCAAAAAACTTTCTCCAGATGTAAATATTCGCGAAGGAATAGACGGATAATTTATGTTTTTCAAGAGCCAGATATTTATCAAATATTTTCTTGTCGCCAAGCCTTAGTTTATTTATCACCATCAAAAAGCTTAAGCTCAATTACATCCAAAACATCCTCGTAAGCCTGAATGATTTGGGGGTTATCTTTTAGCATCTCTAGCTGCTCCGGAGAATTCAGATAGGACGATAGATAACTTACGTATTCTTTAAATTCTTTTTTACCTATGTTCTCTTCTATATATGGACAATTCAAATCCACCGTCAGGACCACTTTTTTATCCCTCAAATTAATCAGAAACGGATAAAGCTGGCACTCAAAAGGCCGGATAGCGTAAATCTTACATTTATTGCTTTCGCTTGCAAAAAAAGCGCAGACAAACCCCTCTCCCTTAGGATTAGGGATAGGATTAATCTTTTTCTGCATATTAATATACGCAGGAGGAATGTCTTGATCGATTAAATCCTGAACCTCCTCCTCCAATAAACATGGAGTCCAAACCGAATTGATTTCTTTAAACCGGCAGCAACCTTGACATTTAAGGCAGGTGCTTTCCGGAACCAATTGCCTAATCATTTGACTACGCTCCCTGGCTTCAACGGCCTTTCCGGGCTAATGATTACTACTCCTGATTCATCTGAGCCGGCCAAAACCATTCCCTGGCTTTCCACGCCTCTTAAAACAGCCGAATCCAGGTTATCCACTACTATCACATATTTGCCCAAGAGTGTTTCCCTGGTGTAGGCGCTTCTTATCCCGGCGACCACCTGCTTGGTTTTATCTCCCAAATCCAAGGTTAAAATCAAAAGTTTATCTGCGTTAGGATGCTCGCTAACCTCTTTAATTTGAGCGACTTTTAATTCTATTTTCCTGAAATCATCAATCGTAGCCATTTAACCTCCTAAGGTTTAACAATTATAACAAGTATACCATAAATCAAACCAAGTAAGTCAAATAAAAAGGCTGGATAGCCAAATCCAGCCGTAATCAAATACCCAATTTAATCTTTAATCAACCTGTTGCGCGGTCAAAAATATAGCTTTTTCCAGAGCGACAAAGAAATCCTGATAGGTTGCGGGGTCTTCTACAGACTTAATGCCATACTGAGCGTTAGCTCTAACCAACAGCTGCCTTTCGCCTCTGGGCCGAACAGTTACGCTCATCGTAACTACCTCGTAACCCAAAAATTTAGACCCGGTAACCGAACCAAGCGTAAAATCAGCTTTATCAATAACAAAGTCCAGGTCTTGCATAGTGCTGATTACATTTTGCAGCATCTTCTTTTTATCCGCCGTATCAAATGCCCTGGTCTGGATACTTCTCAATCTTACCTGGCTGGACTCAGCGGTAAGAACGCTGGAAGCAGGAGCAGCACAACCGGATAAAACGATACTTATGAATAAAAGGGAAACCAAAAAGCTGCAATTTTTCATACTTGCTGGGCCTCTAAAAATATCGCCTTGGATAAACTATCAAAAAATTTCTGGTACATTAACGGTTCGTTAATGGTTTCCACTCTGCTAATCTGATTACTCATATTCCAGACTATCCGTTGAAAGGTAACCCGCACGACCATTTTTCGTCCTTCAAGAGCGGACTTAACAATAACTGAAGCTCTGACCACCTGCGATTTATCGCACTGCGCCGTGTTGTTTGAATAACTCCCGCCAAAAGCAGCCAGAACATCCAGAATAACCGCCCCGGTAATCTGCCCCTTGCTTTTGGCATCGGCTTTCTTGGAAGCACAAACCAAACCCAACCGGGTTTCGCTGTTATCCAGATTAAAACCTAGGTCCTGCAGGACTCCAGCTACAGCCATCACAATTTGCTCTTCGTTAGCCGTCTCATACTGGCGCGTTTGCATCTGCCTTTTCTCCAGATACCCTTCCGGCGGTTTCAGGAATCCGCTGGGAACGCTTACGCAGCCAACTATGTTAAAACAAAAAAATACAACAAGAAGCAGGCGTAAAAATCTAAAAGCTAGCCTCACGACTTTGCTCCTTTAGAAGCTGGAAGAATGATACGCGAAATCGCGAACCTTTTTATCGGCATCAAATTTAATTACAATGGTCAACGTCCTCTGAGAAGTTGAGGCCGCCCCGGAATTTCCCCCTATACCCGCGATTATCAACCAAACACCGCCCTCATTGCTGGAATAAGATACATCGGTAGCGATTTTATCATAAACCCAAACTTCCAGCCTATTTTCGTCGGTAGAAACAACATTGGGAGAACCCAAGACCTCGATAACTTTTGCCGAAGACATACCCACGCGTATCTCGCGCTGAACCTTGCCTACGGTTACCTTGTCCCCTGCGTCGGATTGCACTGATTTCAAATGAGAACCGGCAGTCGAGCATCCTGATAAAAACAAAAGGCACAAAAACAGGGAATAAATTTTCCGCATCAATTCCTCCTTTTTTATAACTAGTTTTTCCAAAAAATCCCCATAGTTTCTTATGGGGATTGCGGGAATTAACGGGGCCGACGAGATTCGGACTCGCGATCTCCTCCGTGACAGGGAGGCGCTTTAAGCCAGGCTAAGCTACGACCCCAAGAGTATAAGGATGTAAATTGTAGCTTAAAAACAGTTAACTTGCAACAGGTTTTTCGGCTAAATATAGTGGGCGATAGAGGACTTGAACCCCTGACCTTCTGCGTGTAAAGCAGACGCTCTAACCAGCTGAGCTAATCGCCCTAATTTATTCTATTATTTTAACTTAAATATGAAATTTGCGCAAGAAAGTAAACTATAGACGTTCGGTAATTCCCCTCAAGATTCTATCTGCCGCTTCTTTATTGCTTATAACCGTGCCTACCCGTACTTCAACGCGCGACCTTGTTTCGGCAATTTTATGTATATCTATGCGCACCCTTTCTCCATTGGTTTCCCTGCTCCTGATTTGAACCACGCTATGACCGGAAGAAATGGTTTCTTTGCTTGTTAAAGACAGCTTGCGCGATTGCAAATAATCCTTGGCGGCCTTAGTTGTCTGATCAAGCGGAAAATCTACAGACTGAACTAATTTTCCCGAAAGCCAAACTGCCGTTCCTGCTCCACCGGCAACGCTTCCCGCTATTAAAGCAACGCAGCCGCAAATATTCGTCAATAAGATTAATGAAGAAATAAAAACTGCCAATTTTTTTTGCATATATTATCTCCCCTTTTACCTTACCTTTAAAGATTCTACCGTCTGAAGCGGATTATCGGATTCTAATATCGGCCGGCCGATAACCAAGAAATTGCTTCCGGCTTTAATCGCTTCGGACACAGTAGCAATACGTTTTTGATCGTTTCTGTCTATCCCCTCCGGCCTTATTCCGGGGGTAACTATCACAAATTTTCTTTTAATTATTTTTCTTAGGCCTCTTGCTTCCTGAGCCGAGCAAACTACTCCGTCTAATCCGGAATCGACTCCGATTTTAGCCAGTTTGAACACTTGGCTGGAAAGGGTTTTTTGACTGGTTAAAACCGTAACGCCGATTAACAATGGCTTTTTGGTTTTTGATCTTTTGGCCTCATCTTTAGCAGCAGATACCGCGGCCTTGAGCATCTCTTGGCCGCCGGATATATGCAGAGTAAGCATTTTAACATTATGACGGACAGCTTCCCGCACCGCCTTAGCGACAGTATTGGGAATATCAAAGAATTTTAAATCCAGAAAGACCTCGCCGCCCTTCTGATGAATCATTTTGATTACCTTTGGTCCGACGGCAGTATAAAGCTGCATACCTACTTTGAATGTTTTTATCTGAGGATGGAGTTTATAGACAAAATATTTTGCCTTGGCAAAGCTATCCACATCTAAAGCTAAAATTATTTCGGATTTCATGCTTTTAGGCTCCCAATAAGCTCCTTGATTTCAGTTATTCTATTTCGAATTAAATATTCTTTTAATCCAGAAAGTATTTCCAAGCTTGTTTTAGGATTGATAAAGTTAGCTGTCCCGACGCTTACAGCGCTTGCTCCGGCGATAATAAATTCCAGGGCGCTATCCGTATCCATTATGCCGCCCATGCCGATAATCGGAATCTTGACCTTCTTAAAAACCTCCCAAACCATTCTTACAGCCACCGGCCGGATTGCCGGGCCGCTTAAACCGGCGATTCCGACGGCTATTTTAGGTTTTCTTTGTCCGACATCAATGCTCATCCCGGTTAAAGTATTTATCAAGGATATCGCGTCGCTTCCGGCTTCCTCTGCCGATTTAGCGATTTTTCCGATTGATGTAACGTTGGGAGAAAGTTTAGTAATAAGCGTTTTACCGGTAATTTTACGGACATCCTGGACAATCTTAAAAGTAGCATCGGGATCCTGAGAAATTAAACCTTCTCTGCCCCGCACATTGGGACAGGAAATATTCAACTCGATTGCCGCGGCTTCCTCGATTTTATCTAACTGCGAAACCAGCTCCAGGAATTCTTCAGGCTCTTCTTCCGAAGCAACGCTAACGATCACAGGGACGCCGAGCTTTTTCAAGAAAGGAAATTTATCTTTGATAAAATTATCTAACCCGGGATTCTCCAGGCCTATGGAATTAAGCATACCGGCAGGAGTTTCGCAAGTGCGGGGAGCAGGGTTTCCTTTGCGGGGCTTTAAAGTCAAAGTCTTAGTTACGATCGCGCCCAGCTTCTTTAAATCCATAAAATCTCTAAATTCCTCGGCATAGCCAAAAGTCCCCGAAGCCACCATCACCGGATTATTTAATTTCAATTTTCCCAGCCCTACTGAAAGATTAGTTTTCATCTTTTTACCAGACTAAATCTTTAGCTAAAAATACCGGGCCCTCTTTGCAAACCCGTTTTAGTCCTTCTTTTGTTTTAACGACGCAACCCAGGCATGCTCCGATTCCACAGCTCATATGTTCTTCTAGGGATAGCTGCGCTGACATTTGGCGCTCATTAGAAATATCCGCCACTGCCTTAAGCATTGGCTTTGGCCCGCAAGCGTAGATGGCTGAAAATCGATAATCGGAAATCAGCAACAAATTCCTGAGTAAATCGCTAACCCTGCCTTTAAATCCGCTTGAACCGTCGTCAGTAGCAATCTTTACGGCACAACCAAATTTTTTAAATTCCTGAACGCAGAGCAAATGTTCTTTTGTCTTTGCTCCAATCAGCACAAGAGTTTTTACTTTCGATTTTTTACTTTCGATTTGCGCTAATTTTCCGGCAAGAAAAATTAGCGGAGCTACGCCCATGCCGCCTGCGACTAAAATTGGCTTTGAGTTTTGGGTTTTGAGTTTTGGGCAATTAAACCCGCTGCCCAACGGACCAATGATATCTAAAAAATCGCCTTTTTTCTTTTGGGTCAAGATTTCTGTAGCCTTGCCCACAACTTCATAAAGAATGCTTACCTTCGTTCCACTCGCGCTGTGTATGCTAATCGGTCTTCTTAAAAACGGGTCCAGATTATCTCCTACCCGGATATTGATAAACTGCCCGGGAAGAGAGCTTCTGGCAACCTGCGGAGCATTTAATTCGCAATGCCAACAGTTGCCCTTTATTTTAGTTTGCGCTAATACTTTCGCTTTCAGTTGGAAAATCTTCATCTTCTCCAGAGAAAAACCGATATAACCAAAATCAGCAATGGAATTATGGAATTTAATTCTTTTTTAAACCAAGCTGCTTTTAACGGAAAATATTCCTTGGGGCTTGTTTTTATTAAGCTGGCTATCCGAGGAAGCATGCGCGGAACCCGGAGGCAATACGCTTCATAAACCCCCGGAAACATTCCTCGCAATTTTTTCTCTTCGCTAAGCGTTAACGGAAAATAACGTAAAGCGAAAACCAAAAGGAAAATAAAAGTTACCCACCAATTAAAAACTATAAACGTAACTCCCAAGCCGATAAAAAAAATTCCCAAGTACATAGGATTACGCACTATCTGATACGGCCCTTCTTCAATCAGGGCGCGGCTGTTCTGGGAACGCTCCGCTTTGTAGCCACGGGCGCAAACCCGGATAAGCTGGCCTAAAATTAAAAAAAGAAACCCGGTTATGACTAAGAAATTTTCTGTCCATTCCGGACGGCTCTGGCGTAAGAATATTTTATGGAAAACCACGACTAGAATAAAAGCCAAACCCATGATTATACCGTTAACCTTGATTCTTTTCTTCATTTTTTACTTTTGGCACTTGGGACAAAAATATGTGCCTCTTCCTCCCTGGCTAATCTTATTAATTGTCGTTTTGCAAGCTAAACAACCCTTGCCTTCCCTGCCATAAACTTTATGGTACTTTACATAGCCGCCTTTTTCTCCGGAAACCCGCACATAATCATCAACGGATGAACCAGCATGCTCGATTGCCGCATTCA
Source organism: Candidatus Omnitrophota bacterium (assembly GCA_028717055.1). Classification (GTDB taxonomy): domain Bacteria; phylum Omnitrophota; class Gorgyraeia; order Gygaellales; family Profunditerraquicolaceae; genus UBA6233. The sequence goes on from JAQUOO010000015.1 coordinate 9,627, forward strand.
AAATATCATTAATCGCCTTAAAGAGCAATTCCTTTTCTTTATCCGTTAAAGAATTTGCCCGGCGCTCAGGATGAATTCCGGCCCGGAATAAAATCTCTGAGGCATAAATATTGCCGATACCGGCAATAAACGCCTGGTCCATCAACAAGGGCTTGATCGCGGTTTTCTTTTTATCCAGCATTTCCTTGAATTGCCGCAGGTTTAAATCAAGCGGCTCAGGTCCAAGCCTCTGGATGAATTTTAAGGCATGCCAATCATCCAGAAGCCTTAGTTCTGCGAATAACCTTTGATCATTAAAATCCAGAATTTTCCCGCCGGAGAAATGAAAAGCTACCCGGCTGTTCTTTCCGCCGCCCGGATAAACAAACTGGCCGGTCATTTTTAAATGTACTGCCAAAGACTTGCCATTGGTAAGCTCTAAGATCAATAGTTTCGCCCGGCGTAAAATGTTTTTAATCGTCGCCCCCTCAAGCCCCTTTTTGAACCCGGCAACACCTGGTTCGCGAATAACTCTGGAATTATGCACACAAACTTCAGCAATCTTCTTGCCTAAAACTATTTTTTCCAAATCTCTTTTTATTGTTTCGACTTCCGGCAGCTCGGGCATAATTTTTCCTGCATACTGGGTACTATCTGCTTTTTTTTATTTTAACCTTATGGTATTCCTGCAAAGACTTAACCGCTAAATTATTTTTGGTCAAAGATTCAAGCCCGTTAACAGTTGCCTGGGCTCCGGAAATAGTTGTGGTATAAGGAATATTGTATGCGATTACCAACGAGCGTATTTTTACTTCATCCTGACGGGGAATCCTTCCCGTTGGAGTATTGATAACCATTTGAATTTTACCGCTCTTCATCAAATCCAGAATATTAGGGCAACCTTCGGCAATCTTGGGCAAAACTTTAACTTTAACCCCATCTTTCTCCAGGACCGCAGCGGTTCCGGAGGTCGCATAGATATGAAAGCCTAGTTTTTCTAGCTTCCTGGCTATGACAGAGATATCTTTCTTATCGCTATCACGCACCGAAATAAAAACATTTCCCTTGCGCGGGAATTTCTGCCCGGCTGCAAGCTGGCTTTTTATATAAGCCAGGCCGAAATCCTTATCAACCCCCATTACCTCACCGGTAGACTTCATTTCCGGCCCTAAAATCACATCAACTCCCGGGAAACGATTAAAAGGAAAAACCGATTCTTTTACCGATATGTGCTTGGGAATAACTTCTTCAGTAAATTTAAGGTCTTTTAGATTTTTACCTAACATTACCTTGGTTGCAAGTTTGGCTAACGGAGCTCCTATTGCTTTAGATACAAAAGGCACAGTCCGGGATGCCCGGGGATTGACCTCTAAAACGTAAACCTTATTATCCTGAATGGCATATTGCACATTCATCAAGCCTGTAATACTAAGCTCTTTGGCCATCTTATAAGTCGCTTCCCTGACCTTATCCAACAGCTCTTTGGATAAACTATATGCAGGTATGGACATAGCCGAATCTCCGGAATGAATCCCGGCTTCTTCGATATGCTCCATAATCCCGCCGATAATAAAATTCTTCCCATCACCGATAAGGTCAACGTCGACCTCGGTGGCATCCTCCAGGAATTTATCGATTAAAACCGGATGCTCCCCGGAAACCGCAGCCGCTTCTTGAATAAACTTCTCTAAAACCTTTTCTTCATAGACAATCTCCATAGCCCTGCCGCCCAAGACATAAGAAGGCCTGACTAATACCGGGTATCCTATCCTCTTCGCTACCTCCTCGGCTTCTTTAAAGTTAAAAGCTGTGCCGTTTTCAGGCTGGAGAAGGTTTAATTTATGCAGCATTTGCTTAAAGCGTTTCCTGTCTTCGGCAATATCAATACTATCCGCTGAAGTCCCCAAGAGATTTACTCCCGCCTTGCGCAAGGGAACAGCTAAATTTAAAGGAGTCTGTCCGCCAAATTGCACAATCACGCCCATAGGCTTTTCTAGTTGAATAATACTCATAATGTCTTCAAAGGTAAGCGGCTCAAAATACAACCTATCCGAGGTATCGTAATCCGTAGAAACTGTTTCAGGGTTACAATTGACCATGATACTTTCAACACCTTCTTCTTTTAAAGCATAGGAGGCATGACAACAACAATAATCGAATTCGATACCTTGTCCAATGCGATTCGGGCCGCCTCCCAAGATAATCACTTTCTTATTTTTGCTCGGGCTTACCTCACTTGCTTCCATCAGCTGCTCCTTTTAATAACTCTTTTACTTTAGCCACTACTTCATCGATAGTATCTAGTTTTATAACACCGGGAACATCCCAAGAACCCAGCGTAATTACCGGTATGCCAAACTGTATGCAGTAGGCAACTTCCGAAAGCGTCCCCGCTCTTCCCGGAAGGGCAACTACAACATCCGCTGACTTGACCACTAAAACGTTCCTAGCCAATCCTAAACCAGTGGGAATGGCTATATCCACAAATTTATTAGCATCAGCTTTATTATAACTCGGGAGGATACCTATGGTTAGGCCTCCTTCAGCTCTAAAACCGGAACAAACCGCCTCCATTACTCCACTTAACCCTCCAGAAACAAGTATATCTGCCACTTTCGCAAGTTTTCCGCCTAATTCCTGGGCAACTTTCTCCACTTCTTTGGCACAGACCCTCCCACCGACCACGCCTACAACTTTTTTCACTTTTATCTCCATATGTTGTTTTTTTGTGCTTCCAAGGAAATTCCCGATACCGTAAACAAAAATCTATTCGTAGTATATTGCGCCTGGACAGAATTGAACTGTCACATCCAGCTCCGGAGGCTGGCGCCCTATCCGTTGGGCCACAGGCGCATTAAAATAAACTTAACTGTTGCTCGTTTTGTTGACCGGGATTTTCCTTTCCAAAAACAGAAATTATTCCATATTCTCCATCATAACCGGCTTTAATATCTACCTTTCCTTCACGCACCCTTAAGACACCCTCGGCAACCTTAGGAGGAAGACCTTTAAGTAAATCCTGCTTTGGCGCGCGCATCAGAATCTCAAACTCGGTGCCGAATTTCGACAGGCAACTGCGATATTCTCTTTCAACACCTACACTTGTCTTGGCTACACCTTTAGAATCGGCAATTATCTCATCCAGGGATATTAAATTCTTAAAAGGTATGGCGTTCTCCGGCTTATATCCTTCTGGCCTGTCGGCTAATTTTTCTACGCGATTAACTACCCCTACCGTAACCGGCTTGCCGCATTTTGAACACTTCCCCGCATGCTCCCTGGTTTCTTTCGGCGACCAGCGAATCCCGCAAAGCCGGTGGCCGTCAAAATGGTATTTTCCTTCTTCCGGAAAAAACTCTATGGTATATAGAAATCTCTTTTTATCTTTGGTTTTCAAAACTTCGCGAATAGTTTTATAATCTAAATCGCAGTCAAATACATTGGCTTCCCGGCCGATTCTCTGCGGCGAGTGCGAATCGCTGTTTGAGATGAGAGTAAACTTGTCTAAAGCGCTTAACCTCCAATTCATTGCCGGATCACTCGACAACCCGGTCTCCAGAGCAAATATTTTGGGGGTTTGCTCCTCAAAACAATCTTCTATCTTATCAAATCCCGACATTGAACCAAACAAACTAAACCAAGGAGTCCAGATATGTCCGGGGACAATTATGCAATTTTCGTCAATATCGAAAACGATGCGCGCCAGTTCCGCTACATCCAACCCTAAAATCGGCCTTCCATCGCTAGCCAAGTTCCCCAGCCGGCCTAATTTTTCGTTGATTTTATCCACGCTCTTAAACGACGGAGCAATAATGACATTGTGCACTCTATAAGTCTTGCCTTTTTTGGAATAGATACTGCTGACTTCGGCAGTAAGAATAAAATATACGCCATTATAATTATATAGCCCGTTCCCGCAATCTTCTAAGGTATGCTTTAATTCTTCCAGCCAGAGATGATGGGTAAAATCGCCCGTACCTATTAGGGTTATGCCTTTCAACTTTGCCCACTCGCTTAAATTCTTGACGTCCATATTCCGGCTGGTTGCGCGCGAATATTTGGAATGAATGTGAAAGTCGGCTATGAATTCCATTTATACACCTTTCCCTTATAAAACGTATATTCGACAAAACCTTTAAGCGTGCGACCGACAAATGCTGAATTCCTGGACTTAGACAAGAATTTTTCTTTCTTTACTATCCATTCTTTCGCAGGATTAACTATAATAATATCCGCATCAGCGCCTACGCTTAATGTCCCTTTATTAATTCCCAAAATCCGGCTGGGATTTAACGCCATTTTCTCTGCCAATTTAGTCCAATTCAATAAACAATCCCCGAGAAGCTCGGTGGCGGATACGGCCAATTCTGTCTCTAACCCGATTACGCCGAATTCCGCGCGCTCAAATTCAATATCCTTTTCATTTTCGGTATGTGGGGCATGATCCGAAGCAATTGCATCGATTGTGCCGTCGGCTAAACCTTTACGAATAGCCAAAACATCTTCTTTGCTGCGTAAAGGAGGATTCATTTTAAAATTAGTATCGTAGCCTAAAACCGCCTCATCGTTAAAACTGAAATAATGGGGAGCGGTTTCACAGGTAACCTCAACCCCTCTTTTCTTGGCTTTAGAAATTATTTCAACCGATTCCTTGCAGCTGACATGAGCGATATGAATGCTAGCGCCTGTCTTTTCTGCCAAGTCAATATCACGCTCTATTCTTTTATACTCGGATTCAGATGATACGCCGCGCAACCCCAGGCGCGTGGAGGTAAAACCAGAATTTACTTGTCCGCCATTAGAAAGTTTTTTATCTTCCGAATGGCAAATCACTAAAATTTCTTCTTTTGTAGCGGCCTTTAAAGCCTCCAACATTACGCTATCAGATTCAATTGAGGCGCCGTCATCAGAAAGGGCTATTGCCCCGGATTTCTTGAGGCTGGCTATATCATTTAACGCTTCCCCCTGCCTGCCTTTAGTAATTGCCGCGCAAATAAAAACATTATTCTTGGCGCTCTTCTGGATAGCTTCTTTAAGAATTTTTAGATGCTCAACAGAATCTATCGCTGGTTCGGTATTCGGCATAGCCAAAACACTAGTAATCCCTCCGGCTAAAGCAGCCCTAGAACCGCTGCAAACAGTTTCCTTGTCTTCTCTGCCCGGCTCCCTTAAATGCACATGCATATCGACTAAACCCGGCATAACAATTTTTCCCTGCGCTTCAATTATTTTGTCCGCATCAGCCTTGATATTTTTGGCTACTTTAAAAATCCTGGCATCCTCAACAAAAATATCCGCTACCTCATCAAACTTATTTGCCGGGTCAACTACACGCCCGTCTTTAATCAGTATTTTCATCCTTCGGCTCCTTTCAGCCGCTCAGGATGGCCCTGGGGAGAATCGAATAGGCCATTTTTAATCTTTTCGTTAGCTTGAGCCACCAGAAATAAAACTGCCATTCTTACCGCAATACCGTTAGTAACCTGCTCTAAAATCACCGAATGTGCGCCATCAGCTACGGCGCTAGACATTTCAATCCCGCGGTTGATCGGCCCGGGATGCATTACGATAATATCTTTTTTTGCCTTATTTAATCTATCTTCGGTAATCCCGAATTCTTTAAAATATTCCAGCTGCCTGGGAAAAGCTGTTTCTCCGTCGCGCTCAAACTGCATTCTTAGGACGTTAACCGCATCTGCCTCTTTTAAAGCAGAACCTATATCATAAGTTACATTAACGTTCATCCCTTCAATTCCCGGGGGAATCAACATCTTGGGGGCGCAAACAGTCACTTTTGCCCCCAATTTAGTCAACCCCCAGATATTGGAACGGGCCACCCGTGAATGCGCGATATCGCCTACGATACTCACATTTAAACCCTCAATTCTTCCCAATTTCTCTTTCAATGTAAAAATATCCAGCAAGGCCTGCGTAGGATGCTCATGCCAACCGTCTCCGGCATTTACCACGCTTAAATTCACATTTCTGCTGAGCATAGCGGCTGCCCCGCTGCAATTATGGCGCATAACTATGATATCGGCTTTCAAGGCTTCAATGTTTCTTCCTGTATCAATAAGGGTTTCGCCTTTTTTGACGCTGGAAGTCTCTGCGGCAATATTGATTACATCTGCGGATAATCTTTTGGCAGCTACCTCAAAAGAAACACGGGTGCGAGTAGAAGGTTCATAAAACAAATTCACTACGGTCTTGCCGCGTAAGGCCGGAACTTTTTTAATCTCACGGATGGAAACCTCTTTAAAACTCTCGGCTGTAGAAAGAATCAACTCCATCTCTTCCTTGCTTAACTCTTCCAAACCCAATAAATCTTTACGTGTCCAATTCATAGGTTTAATATCAAATGCCCAAATGACAAATGAAATCCAGAATCCCAACAATAGATATCAAAACCCGGGGTTTTATTATTTAGAATTGACCTTTTTAGTTTATTTTGGATTTTGAGTTTTGTCATGATTCTCCATAATCACCACTTCATCTATCCCGTCGGGTTCTTGCAAACGTACTTCCACCCTTTCATCCCGGGAGGTCGGGATATTTTTACCCGCGTAATCTGCCCGCACAGGCAACTCTCGGTGTCCGCGGTCAACCAAGACTGCTAATTGTATAGATTTTGGGCGGCCAAAATCTATCAAGGCATCTAAAGCTGCGCGGATGGTTCTGCCAGTATAGAGCACGTCATCAACTAATACCAGATTTCTACCATTAATATCGAAATCTATCTCGGTTTTACGCACTATGGGCAAACCTGAAGCAAGCGCCAGATCATCCCGGTATAAGGTTATGTCCAGAGCGCCCGTAGGAACATCTTTGCTTTCGATATTCTTGATACAAAGACTCAGACGCTGGGCCAAATAAACTCCGCGGTTCCTTATGCCGACAAGGCACAAATCTTCCGTGCCTTTGTTTTTTTCAACTATCTCGTGAGCAATGCGGGTTAGCGCCCGCGAAATCGCGTCTTTATCTAATATCTTGGCTTTTTCTTCCATGGCTTAACGGATAAAAAAATACCCTCGGGGTGCTTCCCAAGGGTCCATATTTTTAAATACTCGGTTTTCATTTTATTTACCTTGCCAGCTTCTCAAGAGCCAGCTTAAAGGTCCTTTGTTAAAAGAACTATACCATTTAACGCATCGCATGTCAAGATTATTTCTGCGCTCACACTGTCAAGAACTATGCTGACTTTCGTATTCAGTAGTTTTGTTGTTCACCAAGCTTCTTTCTGTTAATAATGCGTACAACCAGCGTTTACAACTATCCGTATTAGGAAATCTTCTAAATACA
>JAQUOO010000016.1 GCA_028717055.1 Candidatus Omnitrophota bacterium
CTTATGATTCGCTAAAAGATCTTCTTCCAAAGCGGCTACTTTCCCATTCCGAACTTTGAACCGACGCTTGGGCTTTCGGTAATTTTTAATTTCCCGTTCTTATATGATTCAACGGCTTCTTTAACCGTACCGGAAACGCCGGTATAAATCTGGATACCTGCTGCACTTAATGTTTGAAATGCGTTGGGTCCGACATTCCCGGTAAGAACAGACTTTACGCCTTTGGAATTCACTAACTGGGCTGATTGAATCCCTGCTCCGCCTTGAAACTGCGCGTTCGTATTTTCCTGTGCTTCGAACTTTCCCGTATCGGTGTCAAAAAAGATAAAATTCTGACAACGACCGAAGCGCGGATCAACCTTGGAATCCAAAGTTTTCCCTTCTGACGTAATGCATATTCTCATTTTAAATCCTTTTCCTTAATGACAACTGCCGCCGTGACCATGTCCGTCTCCGTGTTCCTTACAAGCTTCAAGACCGCCTAAGGTGTTATTCATAAAATCATCAAGCGCTTTTTGCACATTGCCTGAATACCCGAACACCTCTACGCCTGCGTGTGCGAATTTCTGCTGCGCGCCCATACCCATGCCGCCGGCAATAACGTGGGTAATCTTATACTTTAAAATCTCATCTACCGCGACACAACCGCCTCCGCCATGCACTGCGGTATTAGGCACAATGCGCGTATAAACGATTTTTTTCTTATCTTTATCGACATCCGCTAATAAAAAATACCTGCACTGGCCAAAATGCGCGCACACGTTACCATGAACTCCATTTTCATCTTCCAATACGACTCCGACTCTCATGTTAAACAGACTCCTTTCTTATTTGCTATCTAGATCCTGAACCCGTGCTTGAACCGAATCAAGTTCATTTTTTATGTATTCCGCTTGGTTTTTCAGGACGGAGAGCTTATTCTCTTTAGATAAAGTGCGGCCATAGCCGCCAAATGCCTGTATATCCTTCTGCGCCCTCATCCAGCCGGGCAGCCCCGTGGTATAGAAACAATTACGCCAACCTCTGCCGCTGCCTCTTGCCCCAGAAATGCCTCTTCCAAACTGTCTTTTAGCCTCACCAACAGACATAGCGCAATAACCCCTTCCGCCGCCTGTCATTGCTCCTTGACCTCTCGGTCCTGTTCCATCAAAGCCTGGCATTGTGACCACCTTCCTTTCTATTATTGGAAATCATTTCCATTATTAGGGAAAAAAATATAGCGGTTATTTCTTATCGCTACATTCCTGACATACTCCGTAAAACTGTATAAGGTGATTTGTAATCTTAAACTTGTATTTTTGACCCAATCCCTTCTCAGTCTGGTTAAGAAGCTCTACTTCATCATCAATAAAATCAGTATAGTCAATTATCTTATGGCATTCGGTGCAAACCAAGTGATGGTGATGATGCACTCCCTTAGGCCCTTCGGCAAATTCGTATCGCGCCCGACCATCACCGAAATCAAGTTTGTAAACCATACCAACGTCCGACAAAACATCCAACGTTCTGTAAATGGTAGTCAAACCGACATTAGGATACCTCGAGTGGATCTTTATATATATATCTTCGGCGCTTAGGTGCCCCTCGGCTTTGGATAAAACATCAAGAATAGCCTCGCGGCCCAAAGTCATCCTGTAACCGCAGCCTCTAAACTTACCGTGCCACCAACCTTGCCCCCCGCATTGACCTCTTGGCATGTTTACATTACTCCTTAATGAAAATGGTTTCCATTTTTAATATACTACCCTGGGATAACTTTGTCAAGTTTTTTTATTTAGTAGGCTCTTTTAAAATCCTAGTTAAAATATCTTTCTCTTCTTTTTAGCCTCTGCATCCTGTATAAAAAATAAGCCGGCAATCTTCTTCTTCCCTTGCTCATCTGTATAATATTCCTGATGTGCATAGAAAATCCCGGTAACTTCCACCTGAGGGGTAAAAGGTGGCTTTAGCTTTTCGCCCGCTTTCATAGTGATAAAGACTACGTTAAATATTGTGGGTGGAGGGCTAGAACCCCAGTTGCAACAGGGGCATCCGTATGGATTTTTTCCTAAAGCAAAATTATCAAGATCGCCATTTGAAAGATACGCATCATACGGGATCAAAAGATAACCTGTTAGCTTCACATTTTTACCGCATAGATGAAGAATATCTATAGGAAATCCACTTATATCATCACCCTCTTTATTCACCTCGCTTTTAACCTTCTCGAGCTCTCGTATATCTAGTTTATACACTTGATTATCATCTACTTGACCGGCAAAAGCTTCGCCTGTGAGCCTTACGGAAGATATTGGCTGGGTTGAATTAGGTTTCTTTGTTGTGAATAGGAATATTACTATTAAAACGAGTCCATATTTAAAGATTGTAAGAGGTTTTTTCATTATCTAAATAATCTCCCGGATTTTGCTTGGACGGAAATTGAACTATCTTCCGGATAATATTTATGCAATTCTTTCAAGGCATTATTTTTCTTATCAGAGTCCTTTAGTGCATCGTAACAGTTAACCAGTAATCTTAGTGACGATTTATGGTAGGAAGCAATATCTATTGCCTGGCTGTTATTATCAGGGCCAAGCGCCCTCACTTTCTCAAAATACGGCACAGCTTCTTTATACTTTTTCTCTGATGCCAAGATTACTCCTATACTGAAGTTTGCGCTTTTATCTTTGGGGTCGGCTTTTATGACCTGTCGATAGGCATACAGGGATTTTTTTAATTCGCCGTTGCTTTTATAGCCGTATCCAAGCATATTCCAGGCCATAACGTTTCTTTTATCAATGAATACCGCTTTTTCATAGCTTCTTATCGCATCATTAAATAACTCGCATGTCATATAAGAAGAGGCGCGAGATAACAATTGCTTTACTATAAATGGCTTCATAATAATAAAACTTAAAACTACAAAAGTGAGGCTAACTAACCATCTCTTCGTCAAATTAGGCTGCTCGTGATGATCGTGAAGTTGAGCGCAACTACAAGAATCGTGTTTACCCATACTAACAAAATCCTTATGCGATAATGAAGAAAAACAATGCGATGGCAATAAGCACATTTCCCGCTACGAATTGAGTATATTTTTCTATTCTTTCGGCTCTGAAAGCTAGGTGCTTGACTAAAGTTGTGGATGAACCGATTAATAATATCGGCGTACTTTGGCCGATGGCAAAGCTTAAAAATATGACAAAGGAGTAAACCCAGGAATTCCAGAAACCTACGATACTTGCAATCACGAAGAGAACGGACGCACAGCAAGGGCAAGCTGGCATCTCCAAGAAAGCAAACATAACGCCGAATAGAAATGATCCTATTAAGCTTCTTTTCTTAACTTTGATATTTATTTCGCAGCCGTCATGATGGGGCTTGCCGATTTGAATCAACCCGGCGTAGAAAATTCCCAAAACAAGCAAAACTACACCCAAGAATATATATAGGTACCTGCTTATATGCACCAAGCCAAAGGCTAAATTCTTAAGCAAAATAAGACCTATCCCCAAAAAGGTATAACTGGTGATTAACCCTAAAGCAATGCATACGGCTGATAAGAAAGATTTCTGCCGGGTATGATGTTTGGCCCCAGAAACATATCCGAAGACAATAGGTATCCTGATGAGAGTACATGAACTCAAAGAAGCAACGAAGCCAGCCCAAAACACGATAAATATCGCTAAAATGGGCGACTTGACCAAAATTGTTTGAAGCGTATCTGTCATTTGGTCAGCCACCTTCCCGGTAATATCGAAATCGCATAACAGCCTGCCGCAAAAAGAACGATTGTTGCGCCGCTTGCTGTTCCCCAATAATACGAGATAATTAATCCTGTGATGCCGGATAAAATACTTATAATAACTGCTCCCAAGCTATACGAATGCATATTGCGCGCAAAGTTGCGGCTTGCCGCAGCAGGTAAAACCAAAAACGAATTGATAATCAGAATCCCCACTAATCGTATAGAAATAACCACTACTAATGCCAAAAGTATAGTAAAGCTTGTTTCTACAAAAAAGGTGTTAATCCTGCGGCTACGTGCTAAGGACGGATTCACGCTTGTAAGTATTAGAGAATTGCCTACCAAATACCAATATAGTAAGACTACTATAGCTATTGCAAAAAACCAAGTCACCTGTTGCGGGCTGACCGCCAATATGTCCCCGATTAAATAGCTTGTATATTTAACAAACCCTCCCTGCCTGCTTAAAATAACAATTCCTAATGCAACAATAAAAGCAAACAATACCCCTAAAACAGTATCTGCGGAAGCCTTTGTCCTATCCTTTAGTAAGTTTATGCCTATTGCTAAGAATATTGCTAAAACAACCATAGGAAGCGTCGGATCATAAAAACCTAAGAGTACGCCTATGGCAATTCCTGTGAGCGCGGAATGACCTAAGACGTCGGTAAAGAAAGCCATGCGGTTATTTACCACCATTGTGCCTAAGAGCCCAAAACATGGCGTGACCAGTAATACTGCCAACAGCGCATTCTTCATAAAGACATAGTGGGCCCATGAAAAAGGAAGCAGATCCATCATTCTGTGCCATACATCAATGATTGCCATTATCAGCCTCTTTTGATATCGAATCCGGTAAACAGGAGATATTCCACAGGCTCGGCCCAAATGCCTTTACCAGTTTTTCGTCAGAAAGCACATCCTGCGGTGCCCCTTCCGCAATAACCGAACGGTTCAGCAGGATAAGACGGTTAACATAGCAAGATACGCCTGCCAAATCGTGGGTCACAAGTATCACCGCAATATGGTGTTTTTTCCTTAAATCATCTACAATTTGATAAAAAAGAAATAATCCTTTAACGTCAACGCCGCTCGCCGGTTCGTCTAAAAGTAACAGTTCGGGCTCAGGAGTCATGGCAATAGCAAGCAGCACCCGCTGCAGCTCTCCTCCGGAAAGTTCACCAATCCTCCTTTTAAGCAAATGCTCGGCTGAGAATAAGGACAAAACACTCTCTGCCTTTTCCAACAGCTCCTTACTCACCCCGGCCCAGATAGGCTTACTGTTTATTGCCGCTGCCACCAGATCAGCCACACTTATGGGAGAGCTTAGGTCGAATTGCAGTTTTTGCGGGACATAGCCTATTTTAGGCTTCTTTGTGAGACTGCCGCTTATACGGAAAGCTATGCTGCCATGATAAGGGATCTCTCCCAGGAGCGTGCGTAAGAGGGTGGTCTTTCCGGCACCGTTGGGGCCGACTATTCCGATAACCTCTCCGCAGTCCACATGCAGGTTGACATTATCAAGTATTACATTACCGCCTAACTTGACCGTTAAATTGTCAATCTTTGCGCATCGATGTTCGCAGGTATTTTGCAGGGCGTCTCTCATTTTAGTTATTTAGCGAAAGCTTTCTTCAAAACAGCCAGATTCTTTTCCATAATGTTTATATATGCATCGTAATCGTCCGGGCCGGTTACCGCAGGATCAAGGACATAGACTTTAGCGCCAGTCTCTCTTGCGATAGCCTGGGCTGCACTAGAAGGATACTGCGGTTCACTGAATAATGCCGCGATACCGCTCTTCTTTACGAATTCTATTGTATCAGCAAGCTCTTTTGCGCTCGGCTCACTCCCCGGCTCCCTTTCAATTACCGCCGCTATCTTTAAGCCGAACTCTTCGGCAAAATAAGGGAATGCCTCATGGAAAGTAATAATTGACCTGCCTTTATACGGAGCCAATTCCGTGTGCATCTTCTTTCGCAATTCCTCAAGCTTAGCTATGTAATCGGCTGTGTTCTTCTCATAGAGCTCTTTGTGGACAGGATCAATTTTCCCCATCGCCTTGCCTAAGTTTTGCACTTGAATTAGGCAATCGGATATGCTCACCCAGACATGCGGATTATCGCCTTCCTCCCCTTCGCCTTTAATCAAAGGAATCCCTTCCGAAAGCTCAACTATCTTTAAATTTGGATGCTGGGCTATAATTTTATTCAAAAAAGATTCCATTCCCGCGCCGTTGGCCACAAAAACCTGGGCGTCAGCCAGTTTTTTCATGTCATTGGTTGTTACCGTATAATCGTGCAGGCAGCCGGTTAACGGCGGCGTAAGATTCTGTACGGAAACCCCTGGTACATCGCGCGCCACGTTCTTAGTAACAATATACATAGGGTAGAACGAAGCGACTATCTTGATTTCCTTTGTTTGGCCTGCTTCGGCATTAGTAATCCCGTTTAAAGCTACGGAAAAAAATAACAAAACAAAAAAGCTGATTGATAAAATCAAAAGTATTTTAAGCTTGTGCATAACATCCTCCTTTATCTTCATTTGCATTTTGAACATAAGCCCTCGATATCCAGACGGTGCGTTTCGACTTTGGCATTAATCCTCTTTTCAATAAACCATGAGATCCTCCAATATTGCACTGCTTTACTTCCTCGTTATTACTCGCCATTATCTACAATTCTAAAAACTATGTCAATTTCAAATTGAAGCTCTCCTTTTGCAAAATTAGCTGGGAAGGGTAAAAAGGGACTCGCTCTTTTTACCGCATCCATAGCCTCTGCATCAAGCTCCTCTATTCCCGATGATCCTAAAAGCCGGACATCTTTGATCTCACCCGAAGATAAAAGAATGAAAGAGATTCGCACTGCGCCTTCGCGCCCCAGCCGTAACGCCCAACGGGGATACCTCCTTTCTTCTTGAATCTTTTGTTTGACGCTATCCTGGTAGCGTAAAATAGATTCTTTAATTACGTCTTTGCTTTCTGCGATTTCTTCCGACAACTGCTCCTCTTTAACAAACTCTTCAATCTTTTTTTCTTGGGCTAAGTGATATTTTTCCGGCAGATATTCGGGCCTTTCGCTCCTTAGCTCAAGCTCAATCGGCTCTTTAACGTCTGTATTGCTTATTCTAAATGAATTAGAGCCTATCAAATAAGAATGAAATGCGCATGACAAAACAAAACTCACATATAAAGGACTAATTCTTCCCATCGCCAACTTGCGTAGCTATAACCAGATTCTGCGCTTCAGCCTGCTTGGCCGCATCCATTACCTTGACCGCCAGCCCTAAATCTACTTTTTCATCGGCTCTTATGACTACAATGCGTGATCCTTTCCTATTCATTGACGCCTTCAGACTCTGTGCCAAACTGTCTAACCGCACCTTAGTGTCATTCAAAAATATCTCCCCTTCTTCTTTGACAAAAACGATATTTTTATCCTCCCTCTGGCTTTGGGCGTGTTTTGACTCCGGCAGTTTAATATTAAATCCCCGATGCAAAACAAAATGCGAGGAAAGCACGAAGAAAATAAGAAGCAAGAATACCATATCAATGAGAGGCGTCATATTTAAATCCGACTTTGGTTTTTTGCGCCTTTCAAAGTCCAATTCTGTCATTAAAAGTCCTCTTATTTAGTGGATGCTGAATATATCTGAAGCGGCATTCTTCATTTGAATTGCCCTGTTATCCACTGCCCCTTCAAAATAATGATAAAAAATAAGCGTAGGAATGGCTACGAATAAGCCGGCGGCGGTAGTCAAAAGCGCCTCCCAAATGCCTCCTGCCAAAACCGTAACTTCGGCAATCCCGCCGATTTTCTCTATCTTCATAAAAGTCTGTATCATGCCGGTGACTGTCCCGGTAAGCCCAAGCAGAGTGGAAATATTTCCGATTACCGAAAGCACGCGCAGGCGCGCATCCGCCTGTTCCAGTTCCCTTGAGCCTGCCCGGCGCAGAATCTTCTGCTTTTCTTCCGCCGGCTGATTCATAACCTTGAGCCCCACGCATAAGAACCTTCCCAAAAAACTTCTATCTTCCTCAGCGCTAGAAAAAGCCTCTTCGGGCTTGTTATTCTTTAACAAAAGATGCACCCGCTCGGACAAATTCCTGACTTTCAGCCGCGTATTATGAAAATAATAGAGCCTCTCCAGAATGATAGTTAATGAAATGACCGAGCATAACGCAATCGGCCACATAAGAAAACCGCCCTTGATAAACAAACTATACATCTCTTATTCCTCCACTTGGCTAAAATTTATAGGACAGGCTGCCGTAAATAAATCTTCCCGGCTCATTGACTATTTTAACGTTTGAGCCGCCCGGGTCAGTCGGATCGTATTCATAGGAATTCGCTACCGCATATCTTTTATCAAACATATTGTCAATACCAAAATTCAGACTAAGACCGTTTAACAACGACATCTTTCCCTCTTTTCCGGCAAACTGATAACCCGCCCTAAAGTTAAACACGTCCCAACCCTTAAGGGGCGTTTCACCGGCAACGCTGTCAATATCCTTGCTTCTTTCTGAATGCACCCATTCGTATACTCCAAAGAAACCATTCTTATCATAATTCAAGGCAAGCTTTGTCTTAAGTGGGGCAATTTCAGCGAGGTTCTTATCGTTATTATTTTCAGGATAAGTAAGTTTTCTTCCCAGCTGGTATGCAACTGCCCCCTCAAGGTTGAAGCCGTGCGTTAAATCAAGGGTAGCAGTAGCGTCCCCTCCAACCAAATAGGCGTCGATATTGGTATATGTCTTGACGCCGCTTGTTTTCTGCTCCTGATAGATATAATCGCCCACATAGCTGTAGAAACCTTTTGCCCTGAATTTCAAACGCTCCAGGATTTTTGTCTCAAAACCGAGGTCTGTCTCAACATTGCGGGATGGCTTAAGGTCGGGATTGCCGTAATAAGTAGCTCCTTCCTGAACGTAACGCTCCACAGTAGTGGGAGTGCGGTTAGTCAAGCCTACGCCGCCGAATAGATTTGTGTCGTCTTTCAAGAAATATTTTAAGAATAGATTAGCGCTGGGGAATACATCGGTTGAGCCGTTGGTATCGGTCATTGCCTTACTGAATTTCAGATCTTCCTGCGCCTTAGTGTGAAAAACATCCGCCCGCAACCCTGCCGTCAGTGACAGCTTGCCGATATCCCGCTCGGCCTTCAGATAAGCTCCGCCGTCTAACTCGTTGACATCCGGGAAAAGCTCGTTGTTTACTATTGCCCCCGTGTTTCTGTCTATCACGTCGCCATACCAATTACGAAAATAAAAATCCGTTCCGTAAGTCAATAGCCCCAGGCCTGCCTCAACTTTATTTTCGGCCTTTGCCCCAGAGATATAAGAAATCGCCTCTATCCTTCTCTGGTTAATCACGCCGGGCCCGGTTCTATACTTTCCGTAAGGATAATGCTCGATGCGGTTATAATATCCGGAAATACTTAGCTCTTTAGAAATGGAGCTAAGGTTATCTACGGTATATTCGATTTTATTAAGATAGGTTTTCTCCTTCTCCGTGTCCATGGCTACGCGGGGAGTCAGGATATCGTGCGCCTCTCCGTAAGAAGATGACAAGGATATCTTTTGGTTATCTGCCGGTTCAATTGACGCCTTTGCCCAGAAATCATGCTTCTTAAAAGCATCAAGGCCCTTCCCTTCGTCGTTATAATTGGGGTTAAAACTGCTTAACTTATTGCCTGCGCCGTCTTCGTATTGACCTGACCGAGAATAATTATAGCCAAACAAACCCTGCAATTTCTTGCTTCCCCCTGATAAAAATAACCCCTGGCTCAAATACTCGTAAGAGCCGAACTTAGAAAGGATCTCTCCGTGCAGTCCTTCTTGGGGATCTTTTGTGATGACATTGATGCTACCGCCAAGCGCTCCGGGCACGCTTACGTCATAAGGCCCCTCTTTTACCTCTATTCTTTTTATGCTCAAAAGGTTGATATGGGAGAGCGGGGGGTCCTTACGGCTACCACAGGAGCCTTCGATAAGCGTATCGTCCTGAGTAAAGCGGAGGTTGCTTTTGGTAAAACCCCTTAAGCCGACTTCATTGCCGTAGCCGCTTTTGCGGATCATCGACGCTTCAATCATCTCATCCGACAAAATCTCGGCAAGATCGACAATCTTATATGCCTTGAGTGTCTTCTGGCTGATTATTGTCTCTTCTCCGGTTGTCAGATTTTCCTTTGTGTCCTCGTCTTCCGAAACAATTACCTGCCCCAGGTCAAAAACCGTAACCTGGGCAAAAGCCATATTACTCCAACACAACTGAGAACAAATCAAACCCAGACAAATAAAACTTTTTAATGCTTTCATCTTCCCCTCCTTCTCCTTAAATAAATAGAAATAATTTCTATTTGGAGACCAAAAAAAATTACAATTTCCGAAATTGGATTAAATAACTACACCCATAATTCACTAAACTTATCTTTTTAAATCCATGTTGTGTTATTGCCGTCTCAATCTTTTCCGGAGATAAACGAATACGCATAGGAGGCCCAAAACCAACGTCTTTATTTGTGAATTCCAGTATTGCCAATCGCCCGCCCGGTTTCAGAACCCGAGATATCTCTGTAAATAAGATCTTTGCATCTTTTGATAGATTAAACCCGTGAAGCACTTGTGCTAGCAAACAAACATCAATAACCTTATCTTCAATCGGCAAGGAAGAGATAATATTTGACTTTATCGAGTTGATATTTATTAACCCCTGAGCATCAGCTTTTTCTGATATAGACTCAATAACCTCTTGCCATTGATCAAGCGCATAAACCTTTCCCTTTCGCCCTACTGTCTTGGCAGCTTGAATAGAGTAATCTCCCGCTCCGCATCCTAAATCGAGGAAAAAATCACCCTCATTAAGTTTAAGCTCTCCAAATACAAGTTTTGAATCCTGCATATTAAAGCTGCTCACGCCCTGTTTTTGTTGCTTAACTCCTTCATGACCATGCCGATGCTTACTATTCATTTTCGTTCATCCTCTTGAACAATCCGCGCAAATACCATTCACCTGTATAAAATGGCTCACCACTTTATACCCTTTGATCTTCTTGGCGTCGCCAATCGCACAATCTTTTATCTCATCGACTTTCCCACACTCAATACAGGTGATGTGATGGTGGTGATAATCACCGTGGACAGCCGAACACAACCCGTAATGCTTCTTGCGGTCAAACTGCTGTATCTTCGTCAATATGCCGCATTTGACGAGGCTCTCAAGGTTACGGTAAACACTAGGGAGCCCGCACCGGTCAAATCGCTTCTTGAGTTTTTTCCATACCTCTTCCGGAGTCAAGTGGCTCTTGCCGTCAACAAAAAACTCAATGATCGCCTGCCTGCGCGGCGTGAGTTTTAATCCGCCTTCTTTTAACTTCTCTAAATAGAGTTGCATTCAATACCCTCAAATAGAAACTATTTCTGTTTATTATAGCAAGAAAGTAACTACTGTCAATAATAAAGGCCCAGCGCATAAACATCCGGGCCCTTACTAAGGAATAATTTTGATATTAAAAATCCACCTGCGCCCTTAAACCTCCTACGAATATACCGCCTGCGTTACCCGAGACATCTTTCCCAAAGGGATTCCAGATATACTGAAAATCTGGGCTGACAGATAAATGGTCATTAACATGTATCTTGTAATAGGCTTCCAAGTGACCTTCTGCCTTCGCTAAATAACCTTCATTCGCTTTCTTGTAGTCATCCGAAGGAAATACCTGGCCTACGGCAAAGGCAAACACATCATTCTCCCTGCCCCAGGGCTTGCCTTCAACCTGAAAGCCGGCACTCCATGACTGCTCCAAAGAATAATTGGAACCGTCTGCTACAGTTAATTCAGGGTTAAAAACTTCGGGATTCTGCCAGCCGTAACGGGTAAAAAGCGTAACGATGTCGTTGATCTTCTGGTCAAAGCTTAAGCCGAAGCCGTAAGCGGCTTCTTTGGCCTTTTCGCTGTCCAGCCACTTGGTATGGTTAGCATTGTTATTCCATCCGTAAAAACGGTAGTTACCGGGCAACCCGAAGAAATTAGTCTTAAAATGCGCTTGACCGACGTTAAAGAGATTGTCGCCAATCTTTTCCCAATCGCTATTGGCGTCAAATACGCCGTAGCCTAATTCCAACCATTCTAACGGTATATAGGCAAAACGGATACCTGCGGTATTATCGGGAAACTCCAAAACAGGCGAATTGCGGAAAATGCTACCCAAGAATTGAGTAGTTTCATCGTTAGCGACTTCGCTCTGGTCAAAGTAAGCAGTAGGATCAAGCTTACCAAAGGTCAAAGCTACTCTGTCTTTAAATAACCCCTGCTCATACCAGAATTCCGTTACCTCAACCTTGGCCTCGCTGTCGCCGGCATCACGGTTAACGCCTGAATAGAGCGTGAGATTATCATCAAGACCGGCGCCCTGTCCTGCCTCTAAGTGCAGGAAAGCCCTGCCGCCAATCTCCTTAAACTCCTTGCCCAAAGTCACATCTGCTGAATATGAACCGTCCGTACGGGATTTCTTCTCTGTCCGGCCATCCTCGTCATAGTTGATGTTATTTGCGCCCTGCACGATAAAAGTGCCGCCTGCTCCAAGCTCAAGTCCTTCCATAAGCTGTATTGGCGCGCCCGGAACCCGGTGAAGGTTTTCCTCAAACTGTGATAATTTTGATTCATATTCACTGATTTTTTCCTGCTGAGCCCCTATCACTGATTCCTGCGACTTGATATGGGTGTCCTGGGCGTTAATTTTCTTCTCCAGGACATCCACGCGTGATTGAAGCTTCTGGAGCATGGCTTCCACATCATCGCCTCCGGCGTATGACGTTGAAACAAAACCTAACATAACTGCCAAAATCAAGAACCGGCTAAATAACTTCAGAGACATCTTAAGACTCCTTTCGCTTGTTTTGCCTCTGGTTATCCAGTCGGTCTTTTTCTTGTTTTAATTATTTAGCTCTGCCCGCGCAGACGCTTTTGCGCTTTAAAACGCTTCTTTTCCCTTCTTTCTACCTGCACTATTTCAGAATTATGTATAGTAACAACCACCTCCCCAAAATGCACCTGCCTGATCAATGCGACGGTCTCTTCGAGCTTCTTGTCTTCCATATCCATACTAACGCCTGCTCTCTTTCCGCTTCTTGCAAGCGGCGTTATCACTGCATCCGCTGCAACAGGAAGAGCCTGTTTCGCCGCAAAAAGCCCTTACCAGGCAGCGAATTAATAAAGCACTGGCTATTAAAACAATTGTGATTATAACAGTCTTCTCCATTGCTTATCCTCCAAAACCCAATAGCCTGCCTCCTTGATATACGATAAACGAAGCAACCCAAGCCATAACCGTAGTCCAGAAAATCAAGAATAGCGTCCATTCTAGACTAGGCCCGGATTCACGGTAGAAAACCGCCATTGCCACAAAACAAGGCAGGTAAATAAGGCAAAACATCAAAAAGGCAAAAGCCTTCAACGGACTCCATGAAGGATCCTTCTGCAGGGCTTCCTTTAACGGTTCGGCCTCCTCAGGGTCAACTTCGCCTAAGCTATAGATTGTCCCCATAGTGCTTACCACCACCTCTTTTGCCGTAACCCCTGCCATTAAAGCCACTCCTCCTCGCCAATCCATTCCTAACGGCCTGACAGCGGGTTCTACAAATTTACCTATCCTGCCGGCAAAACTCTGCTCCATCTGCACGGCAGCGGCTACTTCTTTGCCCTCCCCTTCTTTTGTTTCTCTTTGTGGAAAAGTAAACCCCGCCCAAATGATTATAGAAATCAAAAGTATAATCGTTCCGGCCTTCTTTAGGTAAAGCCAGCCTCTTTCCCACATCTTTAACAGCAGCCCCTGGATTGTCGGGATGCGGTAAGGCGGAAGCTCCATAACAAAGTGCGAGGTTTCTCCCTTAAAGACAGATTTTTTCAATATCCATGCGGACCCAAACGCTATGGCGACACTTAAGGCATACATTAAAAACATCATGTTTGCCCCCTGCTCCTGCGCGAAGAATGCTCCGATAAACAAGGCGAATATCGGAAGTTTTGCCCCGCAGATCATAAAAGGAGTAACCATCATGGTGATCAATCTGTCTTTTTTATTATCAAGCGTCCTGGAAGCCATAATCCCCGGCACAGCGCAGCCGTTAGTAGAAATCATCATCGGCAGGAAAGATTTTCCGTGTAAGCCGAATTTATGCATAATGCGGTCCATGACAAAAGCCGCCCGCGCCATATAGCCTGAATCTTCAAAGAATGCTATGGCAAAGAACATAAAAAGCACAAGCGGGAAAAACCCCAATACCCCGCCTACACCGCCGATCAAGCCGTCAACAACAAAAGACTGTGTTAGTCCTTCAGGAATGACTTTAGCGGCGAGTTCTCCGGCTTTTTCGAAAAACGTCTCAAACCAACCTACAACCGGCTCGGAAAAAGTAAAGGTAAACTTAAAAATAGCGTACATTACCAAGGCAAAAATCGGCAGGCCCAAGAAACGATTCAATACAACTTTATCAATCTTATCGGAAAGGTCATGCCTTTCTTCGGGGCTTCGTGTCTGCGCCTCAGTGCAGACCCCGCTGATAAACCCATACCGTCTGTCTGCAATGATAACTTCCGGATCGTCGGAAAAGTGTTTTTTAAGGTGCGTCCTGCTCTTTTCCGCCTCCAAGAGAATTGCGGGCCCACCGTGCAACTGCGCGATAAAACCGGTTACCCAAGAATCATTCTCCAAAAGTTTAATGCCAAGCCACCCCAAAGGATATCCTTTCGGCACATCAGGCATTTTCTTAATACCCGCTGTTACTTTGTCAAACTCAGACTTTACCTCTTCCCCATAATCAACGCCTATTTTTTCTATCCTTATCTTTCCCTCATGAAGATCTATTACAGCATTAAGTAATTCATCCATGCCTTTATTTTTATTACCGACAGTGGGGATAACCAGCTTGCCTAGGAGACGGGAAATCCCGGCGTAATTAATCTTAGAACCCCTCTTTTCCACGACATCGCTCATATTCATCGCCAGGATTACCGGAACCTCCAGCTCTTGCAGTTGAGTATATAGGTAAAGGTTCCTTTCCAGGTTAGAAGCATCAACAATATGCACGACTATATCCGGCTTCTCTTTAATTATGAAATCGCGTGCCACAATCTCATCTTCCGAATGTGCGGATAAGCTGTATGTCCCCGGAAGGTCCACAAAGGTTATCTCATAATCCTTATAAACAATCTTACCTTCTTTCTTTTCAACCGTAACACCGGGGTAATTGCCCACATGCTGATGTGCCCCGGTCAAGTTATTGAATATCGTTGATTTCCCCGAATTGGGATTCCCTGCCAATCCAACCGTTAATTTACCTTTTGCAGCCATCTTATTCCTCCCTGACTATTATTTTTTGTGCTAATCCGTGTCCGATGGATAACTTTGAGCCTTTTACGCAGATCGTAACCGGCCCTGCCCCTGGATTTTGCAACACGGTTACTCTTTCTCCCGGTAAAAGCCCAAGCTCGCAAAGCCGGTGTTGTGCCCCTCTGCCGCCATGAATAAATATGATTACCGCCGGGCGCCCGGATTTAATATCAGTTAAGCTCTTCATTCTTCCTTAACCTCAACGCTCACCTGCCTCGCTTCTTCCTTCCTTAAAGACAGGTTGTATCCTTTTATCCTTATCTCAACAGGATCCCCCAGTGGAGCAACTCGCAAAACCTCAAATTCGCTTCCTGGAATAACCCCCATATCAAGCAGTTTCTTTTTAAACTGACCTTGGCCTGTGATTTGTTTGACCTTGCCTTTATCATGCGCCTTTAAATCGCTCAATGCCTTAAGATTGCCCATAACCCCTCCCTTTCCTTTAAAAAGCAATAAGTTAGATTAGCCTAACTTTTGAGACAAAAAAAATTATTCCTTATTTTTTTTTAAGGCCACCTGACGCATCCTGCAGTTCAATTTTTTGCCTGTCTTTAAATAATGTTTAAGGCTTTTTAGCCATTGGGGATTGCCTCCATCCAGCCCCACTTCCACAAACTGGATAAATTTTGTCAGCCTGCCAAAAGTCATCGGGCTTATGGCGTGCTCGATTTTACAAGCGTCAGCTTGCGCAGTTTTTTCATCTATCTCCAGGATCCGGGATAAAAACTTAAAAACCGTATCATGGCGTCTTTGAACATCGCCTGCCAACCTTTGGCCTTCTTTAGTCAGGTCCGCAGAACCGTATCTTTCATGCAAGATAAGGTTATCCTTGGCAAGAGTAATTAAAGCAGCATTAACGCTGGGTTTTTTTACCTGTAAAAGCCTGCCGATGTCACTCACCCGAGCAATCCCCTTCTCTCTTTTTAGAAACGCTATTGCCTCAAGGTAATCTTCCATATTGGAACTTATTCTTTTCGCCTTAACACCCATTTTAATCCTCAGGTTAGTGAACTTTAAAAGGTATGTTAGATAAGTCTAACATATTTATCTACTTTGTCAAGGATTTTTTTTATGAAAATTATTCCATAAATACTGCTGCGCTCCCATAGGACACAAAAATGACCATGACTACATTTGATAATCATGGTCATTTACTCCCCTATCCGATGTTTATAAGAGAGATTCAGCCCTCGCCACTTCTCCCTGAGAAACCATTTTAACTATTCTTCCTGACCATATAATACCTATGGCCGCGGAGCATACATCGGTTATCAGCCTCCCCCAGAAAACTCCGTAAATGCCAAAAATCCTGGCGCCGAAATAGGCCAGCGGTATCATAAGGACGATCACCCGGACAGCATTAAGCAGAGCAGAAGACACTGGTCGATGCACTCCGATCATGCAAAAACACGCGTAGCGGTGCACTTCTAAGAAGCCATACCCGAAACAAGCAAAGTAAATATATCGCGCAGCTCGGAAGAGCACACGTCTGAA
>JAQUOO010000017.1 GCA_028717055.1 Candidatus Omnitrophota bacterium
CGATCCGGAGTGAATCATCACAGTGACTTGCCCTAAATCAAGATTAAGCGCATCGCAAGCGTCTCTATCGTAAAGCTGGTCAATGACTTGCACTTCTAAAAAATGATTTCCGCTGCCTAATGTCCCGGATTGCGCCTTTCCTCTTGCGTAAGCGCGTTCAGATACCGCGGCCGGATCCGCGCCGGCAATCGCCCCCTGCTCTTCAGTGCAATCCAAATCATCTTTAGTGCCAAAACCTTTTTCTACCGCCCATTTGGCGCCTTTAACCAGAATCTCCTTCTCTTCTTTCGCGCTCACCCTAATATCGCCTTTAGAGCCAACCCCCGAAGGAACATCTGAAAACAAAGCGCAGGTTAAATCTTTTAATTTATTTTTTATATCTTCAAATTGTAAATTTGTTTTGAGCAGGCGCACGCCGCAATTTATATCGAACCCGACTCCTCCGGGAGAAATTACCCCGCCATTTTCGATATCGGTAGCCGCGACGCCCCCAATGGGGAATCCATATCCCCAATGGATATCCGGCATAGCTAAAGACGCCTTTACGATCCCGGGAAGAAAAGCAACATTAGCCACCTGCTCCATTGCTTTATCCTGACGGATATCCTTTAGCAACTTCTCGTCGGCATAGATAAGCCCGGGCGCGCGCATCCCGGGCCTATAAGACTTGGGGATTCTCCAGCGAAAATCATCAATCTTCTCTAAATTGACTTCAGACATCCAGAATCACCTCTGCCTGCCATCCGCCTGGGCCCAAAAAGACTTTAAGTCCATGATACGTGGCGGCTTTAATCTCGGTATTTACTTTATAATTATTTATATCGCTGCCTACGGCAACCGCCTCAATGGAATTATTCTCCAGCTTATTTATCTTGATATTATGGAATATCAATCCTTTGGCCGAAGATAAGGATAACAATTCATTTAGCCAATCGACAAAGAGGCTTTCTAAGTTATCCGAACTTATTTTTATGCTTATATTGGCGTGATTCTTATTTTTGGTGAATTGTTTTCGGCTGGAAATCCGGAATATAGCCAAACCCGCATTTTTAAATAAATCTTTCAGATCTTTGCCTTTTATCCGGATGCCGATATCTGCGGTATGCTCAAAAACTTCGTAATTTTCCATAGGGATAATTATACCCTAACTCCTTAGGAGATACCAATAAAAATCCCCTAACCTATTGAAGTTAAGGGATATTGGTTGAGGCCCCGAACCTAAACGCTTGTCAATTTCTTTGAAATTGACTGCGCAGGCTCGGGATAAATTCGCGCAATAACTTACGTCGCCCCAAAGGGCTCCGTAAGTTATGCGCTCATTTATGGGCCATGTAGGAGTCGGACCTACGACCTTGACATTAAGAGTGTCCTGCTCTGCCAATTGAGCTAATGGCCCAAAATTTGTCTCTTCTTGAATTTGAAATATTTTAACTTAAAATGAGGCGCTTTGCAAGACGGAATTTATTTTATCTCTACCCTTTACTCAGATACAATTTCTGCGTTGGATAGGCAAACTCTATTTGCCGCTTTTCAAACTCTTCTTTGAGCGCAAAATTTATCTCCTGCTGAATATCCATATACTTGTTGTAATCAGGACTTAACGCAAAATACACAATTTCAAATATAAGGCTAAAATCTCCGTAGCTAGAAAAATGCGCGCGGTCAAAAGCCGTATCCTTGGTCTTCTTAATGGCGTTCTCGATAATCCTAGGGATTTCTTTTAACTGACCAAGAGAAGTCTCATACGTAACGCCGATATGGAATAAAACACGTCTTCTCTCCATTAACTTATAATTGCGCACGCGTGAATCTGTAAGATCGGTATTAGAAAATATCGCCTGCTCGCCGCCCAAACTGCGTATGCGCGTGGTTTTAACTCCGATATGCTCAACCGTGCCCATAAAATCACCGATGATGATAAAATCCCCCAGCTTAAAGGGCCGGTCAAAAACTATGGAAAAATAGCTGAAGAAATCCTTGAGCAGGGATTGCGCGGCTATAGCAACCGCGATACCTCCTATGCCTAAACCCGCAATTATTGTAGAAACCTAAAACCGATGTTGTCTAAAAGTATTACCGCTGCCAGCGCCCATATTATAAATTTGATGACCCTAAACATTCCTTTAAGGCTGTGCGCCAAGGTAGCATCTTCCTGCTTTTTAGACAAATACACATCCAGGCCGTAACCTAAAAACATAATAACTATACGCGTAGCAAAAAAAGTAATTATAGCCAGTTGCAGAGCATTAAGCGCCCCGGAGGCCGCCGAAGGCACCTTTAATGTTTTTAAACCCAAATAAATACAACTAAGATATAACCCGGGTAAAACAACTTTCTCAAGAACAACGGCTAAGAAATCGTCAAATGTAGTAGCAGTCTTCTCGGCAAACTTCTTTAGGTGTTTTATAACAGCGCAGATGGCCAATTTGACAAACAACAAACTCATTAACAGTATTAATAACGCGATAAGGTAATCAAGAATACGATTGCCAAGGAATACTTGCTCCAGAATCTCCAAATTCATCATATCTCCTCCCATAAAATACTATCCTGCCGTTTACTATGAGCCTAAACAGATGTCAGACCTAAATTGCTAACTTCTAAATTTTGCCCTCCGCGCAAGCGCAATAAACTTTTTTATACAAATCTTTCCCCCTCTTAAACCTGCAAGTTGGCCCACGCCTTCGCAGTATCACTGCCGGCGGGATATTCAAATGAAATGAAAAGCGCCTTATTCGCAACGAACCTCCGAATGAGTAAAAAGCGCCCCAGAAAGAACTATTTGTTTTCCCTGCGATAAAAAAACGGGGAGAAGGATAAGAAAGCTGCGGGTAAAAACTCCTTAACAACTCCGTTACTTAACAGATGCTTCGACTAACATTCTCGTTAAAACAGTCTCTTTTTTATTTATCCAGAGCCTTAAGGTATTTATAATATTCGCTGTCGGTAGTCAAGATTAACGTTGAATTCGCATCAATAGTGTCCCGGTATGTTTCCAGTGTTTTGAGAAAAGAGTAAAATTCGGGATTTTGCTCATAAGAACTGGCATAAATATTAATTGATTCGGCATCTGCCTTGCCAATAATGGCTTGCGCTTGCTTATAAGCCTCTGAGGTTATCAACTTAAGCTCTTTGCCAATCTGACCTTCTATCTCAGCTGATTTCCCGAATCCTTCCGAGCGGTATTTCTCGGCAGCGCGTTTTCTCTCAGCAATCATTCTATCATAAACCTTATTCCGCACCTCTTCTACGTAATTTATGCGTTTTATGCGCACATCCATAATTTCAATGCCATACTGAGGAGCAAGCACTTTCGCCTTTTCCAGTATCGAGCGAGTCAACTGTTGCCTTCCAAGATATATACGCTCAAGTGCCTCCTCGCTGACTATAGCGTCTTCCCCCAAATCCTTGCTTTCAAGTATACGATTTGAATCTCTTACCGCCTCGACTAAAAGATTCCCGGTAACAGCATCCCTGGTAGCTGAATTAATAATATCATTTAGCCTGCTGCTTGCGCTTATCTCATTGCCCACGGATTGTAAAAATTTCAAAGGGTCAACTATCTTCCAACGTGCAGTGGTATCCACCCAAATATATTTTTTATCTTTAGTGGGGATTTGATTCGGGTCGCCATCCCACTCCAAAAGCCTTTTCTCAAAGTAATGCGCCTGTTGTATAAAAGGAGTCTTGAAATGCAACCCGGAGGAAACTATGGGGTTTCCAACCGGTTTCCCAAACTGGGTAATTACTACCTGTTTTGTTTCATCCACAAGAAATAACGCGCCGCTTGCAAATGCAAGAAAGATAACCGCAGCAAAGAAAAAAACTATCCCCAAGATCGTCCCTAATCTGCCTTCGTTCATTATCTAGCCCCTCCCTTCTTGCCTATATCTAATAAAGGCAATATGGAAGATTGCCTTGGGTCAACAATATATTTTTCTTTTACCTTGGGCAGAATTTCGGCGAGAGTTTCAAGATAAAGCCTCTCGCGGGTAATTCCCGGAGCCTTCTTGTATTCACCCAAAGTTACCAAGAACCTTTCCGCTTCTCCCTTAGCCCTGTTTATCTTATCCAGGGAATATCCTTCTGCTTCCCGGATAGTCCTTTCCGCTTCTCCTCTGGCCTTTGGTATGGCTTTATTATATGACTCCCATGCCTGGTTAATCATCTTCTCCTTTTCCTGCTTCGCTTCATTAACTTCGTTAAAAGCCGGCTTAACCTTATCCGGAGGATTTACATCCAGCAGTTTAACCGTAATAACCTGAACCCCGGCCTGATAATCATCCAATATCTTTTGCATCTCAATCTGAGCCAGATGATCTATCTCTTCTCTTTTAATAGTCAATACCTCATCGACGGTATAATCCCCCACAAACCGGCGCATAACTATTTCAGAAACATCCCTTATAACATCGCGCGGGCTGCGCACCACAAACAATAACTTTATCGGGTCTTTTATCTTAAACTGCACAATCCAGCGGACGTCAAGTATATTCAAGTCTCCGGTAAGCATCAATGACTGCTCTAAATCCGGGCCGTAAGAATTCATTGCGCCCCTGGAACTCCCAAACTCTTCCTTGAATATCTTTTCTACTTTAATCGGGGTCACTTTATCAACGCCAAATGGAATCTTAGCATGTAATCCGGGGGAACTCAAACCGATATACTTTCCGAACCTCTGGATTACGCCTACTTCATCCGGGCCTATTGAATACATAACCCCTCTTAAACCGATTATGACAAACAAAGCAAGCGCTATCCAGGGAATATATTTTCCGTAACCGAATATCTTCTTTTTGCCTATATCTATTATATCTTCCGGACTAGGAACATTTTGCCACTCCATAACTGACTCCTTTCCCTTAAACTTAAGGCCGCTAAAAAATAACCGCCAACTGCAATTATGCAGATGGCGGCCCGACCATCTAAACCTTCAGGAAAATTCCTGAACCCTTATTTTTTACTATAAAATTTACCTATCTAAATTAGTTTACTATTATTAAGCATATTGTCAAGTGTAATCGAAAAAAATGCATAACGGAAAATACTTACTATCATTGCGGACGCCTGCAATAATCAAATGCCACGGCATAGCGCTTGCTTTCGATCTTATTCATAACTCAAATCGCAACTCTATTGTCTGCAATAGTTTAACTCCTGCGCACAACGATTAAAAATGTCCTGCTCTGCCAATTGAGCTAATGGCCCTGATCTATTGCTGACTCTGGATTCTTCCATTAATCAGGGACGAACTGTTAATTATTTTTCTTCCAGCGTATAAACTGCAATTAAACCTTTGGCAAAACCATCTTTGCCGAAAAAATATCGATACAAACCCGGAGAAGAAATCGAAGAAAGCACTTGCGGGGGCGCCGGGCTCTTTTCTACCGCTTCCTTTCCTTTAACAAAACCGCCTGCAGCAGTAGCAACATTTACCGCCGCATTTATCGTCTCTGGAATCTTCGAATCTCTTGCATCGCCGAACTTGGTAAGCGCCCAACCATCCGCAAGCTCAAATGACGCGTTAACTGTCCCTAACCCGGATTTAACATTGAAAAAATATCCCTCATCCATTTTCGGAAGATAAACTGTTTTTCCCTCCAACTTTCCCGCCTGATTTCTGGTCACCAATAGATAAGGATACGAATGGTAGAATCGCAGCGCAGCTTTATCGGCATTTCCCTCTTCAACTTTTGTAACCTGCATTCTGGCACAACCTGTAAGCAGAAGCGCTAAGAAGCCCAGGAAAAACAATTTCTTTCCCATAGCCCTACCCCCCCCTCCTTTGCGGTTATTCAGCTGCCTCCCCATGGGGCTGCTTGAATAACCTCTTTGTTTTCTATAGCGACGGACAAACAGACGCAAATTAACCCTATGAACTGAATCTTATTTAACAGCCTGCATTGCTTCAATAACCCGCTGGCTTACGCCCTGTTTTTTAAGATAGTTAAGATCATCCGGAGTTAAGGAGTATTTGGAATTTGTAGCCTTGATTTTAGCGATAATATCATCGCCGGTTGCGCCTTGTCTGGTCAGATCGACAATTTGCTGAATAGTAAGCGGTGTTGCCTGAACAGCTGGGGCAGATTGACTTGCTTGGGCACTAGGTTTATTAATCTGCGCGCCTACCAAAGCTCCCGCTCCTGCGCCTACCGCTCCACCGATTAAAGCGCCTCCCACACCGCTGCCGCTTTGATGCCCGATTATCCCCCCTGCCAAAGCGCCTACCGCTCCACCGATTCCGGCGCCCTCAGCTATCCTTGTCTTATTGGTTTCACAACCGAAAATGGCTAATGCCAAAATTAAAACAGTCAATAACGAATAAAGTCTTTTCATATGTTTATGCTCCTTAAGAATAAATAGATTAAATTACGATTTTATAGTTTTCATATTCTAGCTCAAAAATTGAGTATTTGCAAGAATGGAAACTGCCCAAATCAATGTCATTTTGCGCCTGGCAGGAGTTGAACCTGCAACGCCTAGCTCCGAAGGCTAGCGCTCTATCCAGTTGAGCTACAGGCGCTCTAAAAAACTTCCACCTTCTCCCCTAATATCTCTTTAATTTTCCTGAGTTTGGTTTTTGCTACAGGGAGAACGCCTGCATCGGCGGTAGTGCGCACAGGAGAATTCAATTGCACCTTATCGGGATTTATTCTCTCAATGGCCTCTTTTAACTTGCGGATATGCCTGATATCGTCGTTAATACCTTTTATAAGCATTACCTCCAGCCAAATCTTTCCGCGGAATTCTTTTCTTAAAGCAACAAGGCCGTTGATGACATTTTCTATGTTTATTCCCGCAAGCGGCCGGTCAACCTTAATGAACAACTCCTGGGTTACCGCATCCAGCGAAGGAACAATTAAGTCTGCCTGCAATAATTGCCTGCGGATATCCGGATCCGAAAGCAGCGACGCATTGGTAAGGACAGCTACCCTTAATGGGGTCATTTTCTTTATCTCCGAAATTAACTCGCCGAACCCGGAGTTTAAAGTAGGCTCTCCCGAGCCGGAAAGAGTAATATACCCAAGGGTTTGAGCAGCTTCATTATTATTCTCCAGCCAGGTTTTAAATTCATCGATAATCCGGCCTACCATAATATATTCTTTTCTCTCGGAGGTAAGATTGGTGGTTTTTCCCAACTGGCAATAAATACAATCGAAATTACAAGTCTTATAAGGCGTAAGACTTATACCCAAAGATACCCCGAGCCTGCGCGATTTTACCGGACCATATAAATATTGCATATACCTTAATGAATTAGGCGCCTTGATATCCGCGCAAGAGAAAGCGGGTTCAAGACGCCTAGATGTTATACTTCGAATTTAACCAATTATTTCACTTCCACCACGCAGTTCTGCGTGCCGAAAGCATTTGTAATACAGGAAGCGCAGCGTGGATCATTTGTCCATACGCCATCAACCAAAAACCTGTATTCGTGCCTGCCGGGTTTAAGATTCGTCTTTACCAGCCAGTTGCCTTTGGAATCGCACTTTGCGCCCAGCTTTTTAGCATCCCAACTGTTGAAAGAACCTGCCAAATTTACCTTCTTGGCCTTCGGAGCGTAAAACTTGAATTCTACTGTTTTTGACCCTGCTAATCTTGCCATTACCTCCTCCTTCTTACAACTTATTTATACACCTAAGGCAAAAAGTGTCAAGCGAAATTAAACACCAGCTATTAAAATGCCCTTCTTATCTGCCAGTTTAAGGCTTGAATCACGATCGATAAAAAGTGTCTTATCCGCCTCCACGGCAAGGCATTTTACTCCTGCCTTAACCAGATTTTGAACAGTTCTCAAGCCTATTACCGGAATATCAAAACGCATATCCTGTTTTGGTTTAGCCACCTTGACTATTGTGGCCCCACGGACAATCTTTCCCGCTCTTCTGATAAGCCTGTCTGTCCCTTCCAGAGCTTCTACCGCCACAACCGCCTTGGCCTTAACTGCCACTGTCTGGCCGATATCCAACGCAGCTACGGATTTAGCTAAATCAAAGCCGAAATTAATATCCTCTAGAATTTCCTGATCCGGCTTACCGGTTGTAAGCGCGCCTTTTCTTACCAGCAAGTTCTCGCAAAAAGTAGAAGAATCCAAAAGCGTCAAACCGTTTTCCTCGAGCCTGGCGGCAATCGCGCCAAATATGCTATCTGCCTTTTTATTCTTTGTGCTCGCAAGTATCTGTTGGATATCCTGGCTTTCCCGGACTTCCCGGCTAAAGAGCCGCCAAGGGCTGATTTGGCCGGCCATAACTACTTTTTTTACTCCTTCGGAGGCGAATATCCCGAAAATCCGTTTGAACTCCGACAGGTTAAGCCAATACACCTTATCCGCCAGCCTTTTTATTCTGGCTGAAGTATCTCCCTTTATCGCTATAGCTACGACGGAAAATCCCTTTTTCCGGGCAGCTTCACAAAATAAAAGAGGGAATTTTCTGTTTCCGGCAATTATTCCTATTTTTTCCATCGCTATTTTCGGCAGGAACGCGAAATTCCGCGCTCTGTTTTCTTGATAAATTCAACGAGGTATGCGACTTCGGATGTTATTTTGACGTCCCTGGTTAATTTCTCCAAAGCATGTTTAATAGAGAGCCCGGAACTAAAAAGTATCCTGAAAGAATCATCAAGCAGGCCAATCGATTCTTTGGGGACATTATGGCGGCGTAAACCTATGAGGTTTAATCCAAATACTGCCGCGGGATGGCCGTCACAGGTCGAATACGGAGGGATATCCTGAACCACTTTGGAACAACCGCCGATAATAGAAAGCATTCCAACCCTGACAAATTGATGAATCGCCACCAACCCGCCGATAACTGCCTTGTCTTCAATAGTAACGTGGCCGGCCAGGGTAGCGCCGTTAGCCAAAACGCAGTTATTTCCAACCCGGCAATCATGGGCCACATGGGAATATGCCATTATTAAATTGCCGCTTCCTACAATAGTCTTGCCGCCGTTTTCAGTCCCGGGATTAAAGGTGCAATATTCACGGATAATATTATTATCTCCAATCTCCAGATACACCTTTTCACCTTTATATTTCAAATCCTGCGGCCGGGAACCGATAACCGCGCCGGTAAATATATCACAATTTTTGCCTATAGCGGTGTTGCCTTCGACGACGCAGTGATTTCCGATTTTAGTCCCTGCCCCGATAATTACTTCCTCTCCAATAACCGCATAAGGCCCGATTACAACATTCTCCCCGATTTTAGCGTTTTTGGAAACTAAAGCTGTGCTGTGTATTTGCATATTAATCCTTTAATTCTCCACCAAAGCGCAAACAAAGTCGGCTTCCGCCACAACCTTACCGTCCACCATGGCCTTGCCGCGCACTTGGCCTATTTTAGACTTTACTTTTACAGTTTCAACTTCAAAAACCAATTGATCGCCAGGGACAACTGGTTTGCGGAATTTTACGTTATCAATCGACATAAAAAAAGCGAGTTTACCCCGGTATTCTTCCGAAGCAAGCAGCATCACCGCCCCAACCTGGGCCATCGCTTCGACGATAATAACTCCCGGCATAACCGGCCTTCCCGGAAAATGCCCTTTGAAAAAATAATCGTTGATAGTCACGTTCTTTATTCCGGTTGCCCGCTTGCCATATTCAATCGAAATAATCCTATCCACAAATAAAAACGGTTCCCTGTGCGGGATAATCTTCATTATATCGGTCACTTCCAAAACGCCATTTTCTGTTTTCATAGAATTTTTCTTCCTTTGTTCGGCTATTTTACTTATCAACTTCAGGTTAAACGAATGCCCGCTCTTCAAAGCCTTGATATGCCCCTTTAAGGGAAACCCCAGCAAAAACAAATCCCCCATCAAATCCAGGACTTTATGCCTGACAGCCTCATCGGCAAAACGCATCCTGTTCTTTATTACCTGCCCGGCTTTATCCAAAACAAGGGTATTCTCATAATTTGCCCCCAGGCCAAGGCCTTGCCGTTTCAATTCAACGCTTTCGCTCTCAAGGCAAAAGGTGCGGGCAGGAGCTATTTCTTTCTTGAAATTTTCCGGATTAACCGGCAAATCTATGAATTCGATTTTAGGCAGCGACTTGGCATAATCAAGAGTATAAGAAATCCTGAACTCGCCAGCAGGCTCGATTGCAATGGAAGCACCACCCTCCTCTATCCTGATCGGTTCTCTGATAGAAAACACATTCTGTTCCCTGCCTAATTCCTTGATGCCCGCCTGTTCAATAAACTCCACATAATTGAGGCTGCTCCCGTCCAAACCCGGCAATTCATTATTGTCCAGCTCAATATATAAATTATCGACGCCTAAACCCGACAATGCCGCCATAAGGTGCTCGATTGTCTGCACGCACGCGGAGCCGCTTTCGATAGAAGTGCGCCGCGGCATTTTTTCCGCCGGGACCATATTTTCCACGCAAGCCCTGATTTGAGGAAATCCGGTTAAGTCCTTACGGACAAAAATAATCCCGGTATCAGCCGGCGCCGGTTTCAAGGTAACGCTGGATTTATTGCCGGTATGCAAACCTATGCCGCTGAAACTGATCTCTTTTGCGATTGTCTTTTGCTTACTCATAATTATATTACTCTAGAATAATTAACGATAATTTCAAATATCAAAGCACAAAATTCAAAATAAATCTAAATGACAAATACTCAATGACAAAACTTTTATTTTGAAATTTGGGTTTTGAATTTATTTTGGATTTTGAATTTTGTCATTAATGAAACTATTCTTTGCTCTTCAACTTAGTTTCCAACTCTTCGATTCTTTTCTTCAATTCTTTTACCAGCTCAAACA
This sequence comes from Candidatus Omnitrophota bacterium, assembly GCA_028717055.1. Taxonomy (GTDB): domain Bacteria; phylum Omnitrophota; class Gorgyraeia; order Gygaellales; family Profunditerraquicolaceae; genus UBA6233. The sequence continues at coordinate 10,780 of JAQUOO010000017.1, forward strand.
TCTTCGGCAGATTATGCACATAGGCGTGCGATTTCTGATTTTCGAGGAACGGCCGCGCAGGATATCCGGAAAACATAGCGCCCGCAGGAATGGATTTACTTACGCCTGACTGGGCGGTAACTACCGCATTATCACCGACGGTAATGTGCCCGACTAACCCGGCTTGCCCGGCCAGGATTACGTTGTTTCCGATTACGGTCGAACCGGATATTCCGACTTGGGCTACAATCAGGCAATTTTCGCCTATAACTACGTTATGGGCAATCTGGACAAGATTATCGATTTTTGTCCCCCGGCCGATAATAGTTTTGTTAAATCTGGCCCGGTCAATAGTAACATTGGCGCCGATTTCGACATCGTCTCCGATCTCAACGGTGCCCACCTGCGGAATCTTATGCTGCCTGCCGTCAACCTCGACAAAACCAAACCCATCCGAACCTATTACCGTTCCGCTGTGAATGATTACCCGGCTGCCTATCGCTACCCGCTCGCGGATAGAAACATTAGGATGTATCAGGGCGTTACTGCCTATCTTCGTCATCCTCCCGATAAAACACCCCGGATAAATTACCGAATTATCCCCGATTTCAGCGTCGTCCTCAATGACTACATGTGCCCCTATCGCGGCATTCCTGCCTAATTTAACACCTTTTCCCAATAAAGCGCTTGGGTGAATTCCTTTAAAATGCCCTGTCTCATCGGGATTCATTAACGAAATCACTTTGGCAAAAGCCAATGACGGATTGGCAACACGGATTACATTCTTATCAGGAGGAGTCTCCATCTCCCTGGAAACTATGACTGCCGAGGCGGATGTCGTAACTAAAAGCGGAGAATATTTAGAATTAGCTAAAAAAGTGATATCTCCGGAAGCCGCTTCTTTTATACCGGAAATACCGGTAATCACAACATCAGCGTCCCCCTTAACATCGCCCTCTATAACCTGAGCAATCTCCCTTAGGGTCTTACGCATCATATAATATGCCGATTGTCATTCGGTACCGCACCCAACAGGCGATACCTCTCTTATCTTATTTCTTTTTATTCAATATGCCGACAATCTTATCCGTAATATCCAGATTTTTCCCCTGATAAACCAATACGCGGTCATTAAATACCATACTATAACCCTCTTTTTCCGCGTAGGACTTTACCGTCGATTCGATATCTTTCAGGACTTCCTTCATTTTATCTTCCTGTTCTTTGCGCAATTCTCCCTCTCGCTGGGAAATAAAATCTTTTATCGCCTTGGCTTTATTTTCCAGTTCGCCTTTTTTTGCTTCTTTCTCTTTATCGCTTAAAATGCTGAATTTATCTTTAAGGGCATTGAATTCATTAAGCTTCTTATCTCTTTCAGCGGTATAATTTTTCTCTTTCTCGGTCAAAGTTTTATCAAAACCTTTTGTTTTGGAATACTCGCTAAAGGCGCGGGCTAAATTTATAAAAGCAATCTTATCCGCAGCTTGAGCCGCTCCCATCAAAACAAAAACACTTAACAAGACCCCGCACAAAACCACCAGCAACTTCTTCATTTTACTTCCTCCTTTTTAATATACCTATACCGGTTTAATTTTCAAGTTCCAAGCCCAATGACAAATAAAAGATTCAAATTCCAATTTTCAAATTGGGCATTGAATCATCGCCTGCCAGCCAGCAGCAGGCAGAGGATTTCATTTAACATTGGGATTTGGTGATTGGTCATTTATGCGTGGTTAGAAATTATTGCTTACGCTAAAATGAAATCTTCCGTTACCTCTTGAATCCTTGCCGGAAGCCTTATTCATCGGAATACCGTAATCCAGCATTACCGGGCCTATAGGAGTCCTGACGCGAAAACCGATACCCACGCCGGTTTTAAAACCACCGCTGTTGGCTATTTCATAATTTGTTCCGTTGCTCGAATATTGAAAATTCTTAGAAGAACCTATGTCCCCTATTTTTTCCCAAACATTTCCAACATCGCAAAAAGCCGCGATTTTAAGAAAACCGAATAAGGGATAAAGATACTCGATATTACCCACTAACATTGACGCACCGCCTACAGGATTGCCGTTATTATCAACTGGGCCGACAGATCTTTCTTCATAGCCTCTTATAGTATAGGCGCCGCCGGCGAAAAATCTTTCATAAATAGGTATAGGGTCGCTATCCCCATATTTATCGGCCAACCCGATTCTTCCCCTTATTTCCAGGGAAGCGTTATGAGGCATTGGAAAATAATGGCTCACCCGGCTAAACAATTTCCAATAATTTCTGCTTCCCAGCAATGGCCCTCCGGCAAGTTCAACCGAACCATTAATCAAATTTCCTTTGCGAGGCTCAAAAACACTATCCCGGTTGTCAAACGTAAAGCTGGGAGTTAAACTGCTGATAGTAGTATCGCCTGAATCCTGCTGTAGGTAAGTATCGCTAGAGTCTATATTGGTTATGCTGATTGCATCCAATCTATATACGATATCCGCCCTAACGTATTCAGATAACTCCTTGCCTAAACGCAAGTCTCCTCCGGTAACTTTTTCATCATAACCATAACCGACATCAGTATCTTTCTTATGGGTGCGCCTGTAAGCGTCAAAACCAAAAGATATGGGGTAGTCAAAAAGCCAGGGTTCGGTAAAACTCAACTCATACCCGGAAGTTATCGAACCAATCGAAGCGCGCAGCTTTAAATTCTGCCCGGCGCCGGTAAAATAAGGCCAGTTTTTCCAATCAAAATTCTTCTGCTCTATCTCGACGAACCCGACAAGAGAATCAACCGTGCTGTAACCGCCGCCAAAACTAAAAGAACCGGTCTTGGATTCCTTGACGTCAACAACCAAATTCTTCTGGTCAGGGGCCTGCGTCTGGGCCTCTTCGGTATCATAACTGACATCCTCGAAAAACCCCAAATTCTGCAAGCGTTCTTTACTGCGCCTTAACTTCTCCCCATCAAACCTGTCTCCGGGATGAATGCGCAATTCCCTGCGGATAACTATATCTTTGGTTTTTACATTTCCGCGAATCTTAATCTTATCAACAAAGGTTACCTGATTTTCAACGATATTGTAAAGTATATCCACGCGGTGCGTCTCTTTATTCAAAGAAGTGGTATTCTGCACCTGCGCCGAAATATACCCCTTGTCGAAATAAAGCCCCTGGATATTGGCCACATCCTGCTTCATGCCGTCATCGCTAAAGACCTTTCCCGACACGCACTCTTTCAGGCGCATAAGGATTTCTTTTTCCCCTACATCCTTATTTCCCTGGATAACCACGTTTCCAACCAGATATTTCTTGCCCTCGGATATTTTGATATATACATATAATAAAAACGGCTTTTTAGGGTCGGGCTTGACTTCATAGCTGACCGCGACATCGATAAAACCATTCTTGCTATAGAATGACTTTATACGCTGCATATCCTCCTTCAACACGTCTTCCTTCAGGACGCCCGCGTTAAAAAACCAGGCGCGTTTAGTCTTAAGCAGTTTCAGTATACGGCCCCGGGTAAACTCCTTGTTACCTTCGATGATTATATCTTTTATGCGCACCCTGCCGCCTTCCACCACATTGAAATCTATATTAACCTTATTCGTCTCGGCGTTAGTAACGATATTATAGCTGATCTCCGCGGCGCTAAAACCCATCTTCTCATACATTTTCTTCAACGCGCCGACATCATCTTTAAGAGTAGGGTAATCAAGATACTGGCCTTCCCGGGACTTAAGCTGAAGCTTCAGCTTTTCATCTTTCATGGTGATGCGCTGAATCCCGGAGAATGTAATCTTTTCGATCATCGGCCTCTCCTCCACCACCACTATTACCTTGATACCGTCTTTATAGCTTTCGGTTTCGATTTTTATATCGCTGAAGAAATTCAAAAGATAAAGCCTTTTCAAATCATCGCTGGCGACATTTTCCTGATAAACAGAACCAACGTGGGTTTTCATCTTGGAAACAATAGTATTGGTGCTTATGGACTTATTGCCTTTGACTTCCAGGGCGGTAACCAATCTTACAGGTTCTTCATTGGGGGTGGTTTTGGAATCTTCGTCCGCAAACAGGTCAAACCGGAAGGAAAAAATAAAAAACGCCGCAAATAAGGTAAGTAATATTTTACGCATTAAGTTATTATATAGGAACTGATTATTAAAATCAATGAATTATTCCTCAATACTCCTGCAGGCTAAAATTCAAAAAACTGCTAATGTCAAAGGCCAAAGCTCAAAATTAAAAATAAGCACAAATGGCAAATACCAAATGACAAAATCCTCGTTTTGGTATTTGAGTTTTGGATTTATTTTGAGTTTTGAATTTTGTCATTTGTAATTAAGCTCTTTTATCTTAACTTGTGATTCTTAACTTTTTACTTTTAAATTTTGACTTTTATAATACTCTGAATATTCTACTCCATCCTGGCAATATTCTGGAAACTCGTGTATTCTTTGATAAAGGCCAGCTTCAACGACCCTACCGGGCCATTCCTCTGCTTGGCGATAATTACTTCAGCTATGCCCTGGTTTTCGGAAGTTTGAGTATAGTATTCTTCTCTTAGCAAGAGCACTACCACATCGGCATCCTGTTCGATAGCGCCGCTTTCCCTTAAATCCGAAAGCTGCGGCCGGTGGTCGGTGCGCGATTCTACCGCGCGCGAGAGCTGACTTATCGCCACAATAGGGACATTCAACTCTCTGGCCAAAGCTTTTAAAGACCGTGAGATTTCCGAAATTTCCTGCTGGCGGCTTTCTATCCCGCTGGAACCGCGCATTAACTGCATATAGTCAAGCACGATTAATTTAACATCCTGCTGGGCTTTTAACCTGCGGGCCTTGGCGCGTAATTCCATTACCGATATCCCGGGAGTATCGTCTATAAATATCGGGGCTTCGGAAAGTTTCCCTGCCGCAGCGGTCAGGCGCGGCCAATCCGAAGTGGCCAAATAGCCCGTGCGCACCTTTTGCGCGTCAACTCTGGCATGCGAACAAAGCATCCTTTGGACAAGCTGTTCCTTGGACATTTCCAAGCTAAAAATTGCGGTGGGTATCTTTTCCACTATGCCCGCGTGCTCAACCATACCCAAGGCAAGCGAGCTCTTACCCATCGAAGGCCTGCCGGCAACTATAATCAAATCGGAATTCTGCAATCCCGCAG
>JAQUOO010000018.1 GCA_028717055.1 Candidatus Omnitrophota bacterium
TTCCTGCCGGTAAGCCTTAACGCCATCATCGCCGCCTCATAAAGGGCTGTGCCTCCGTCATATAATGAGGCATTCGCGACATCAAGCCCCGTAAGCTCGCAGATAACCGTCTGGTATTCGTAGATCGCCTGCAGCCACCCCTGAGAACATTCCGGCTGATACGGCGTATAAGCGGTATAAAATTCCGGACGAGCCGCGATCGCGTCAACTGCCGCGGGAATAAAATGGTCGTAGAAACCGGCGCCCACGAAATTTACCAGATGCGTGGCATTTTTTGCGGAGAGCCTGCGCAAATGCTGCGTTACCTCGAACTCCGATTTTCCTTCCGGAAGATTAAATGATTTTGGGCCAAGCCCGCAAGGGATGTCCTTAAAAAGATCGTCGATGCCCGCTACGCCAATAGTCTTAAGCATCTGCCTGATATCGTCTTCTGTATGAGGAACATAACTCATTTAGACAGCCCCTCTAGATAGCTCCGGTAGCTTTGCGCATCCATGAGTTTTGCTTTTTCAGCTTCGCTGGAAAGCTCCATTATAAAAAAATATCCTTTTTCGTAAGGGGATTCATTTATCAATTCGGGATGCTCGCAAGGTTCCTGGTTAACCGACAAAACCTTTCCGGAAAACGGCGAATACACATCCGAAGCGGCTTTAACCGACTCAACCGTAGCGCAAAATTCCGCTTGCTTAAGAGTATCTCCGGGTTTAGGCAACTGAACAAATGTAATATCTCCCAGCGATTCCTGGGCATAATCGGTAATGCCGACATAAGCCGTCTTCCCTTCAACACGCGCCCATTCGTGATCTTTGGTATAGAAAAGATTTTGCGGTATATTCATAAAACCCCCTTCTTCTAAGATTGCGGCCTGTTGTAAAAAGGCCTTTTAACAACTGTCACCGGAATTTCTACTCCGAAATCCTTAACCATAAGCTTTGTTCCGACTTCATAACCACCGGAAACATACCCCATGCCTATACCTACCGAAAGGCTCGGGGAAAAAGAACCGCTGGTTACAATGCCGATACGCTGGCCTTGCTGAAATATGGCAAAACCGTGGCGTGGCGCGCGGCGGGAATCTGCCTTAAAACAAACTAAATGTTCTTTAGGCCCGTTTTTTCTCTCTGCCGATAAAGCGTCTTTACCGATAAAATCTTTGGAGAAATCAACGAATTTATCAAGGCCGGCGGCAAGGGGAGTATGGTTTACGTCGATATCCTGCCCATAGAGAGGATATGCCATTTCAAGGCGCAGGGTGTCGCGGCTGCCTAAACCAGCAGGCTTAACTCTCCTGTCTTTAAGCAAAAACTCCCATAAATCTTTTACTGCGCCGGAGGATATATATATTTCGTATCCTGTCTCTCCGGTGTAGCCGGTGCGGCTGACTAAACAGCGTTCCCTGCCAAAAGAAAATTCGGCAAAAGTGTAATAGCTTAATTTAGCGATATCACCGCCAAAAATATCCTTAAGCACATCCAATGATTTGGGCCCCTGCACATCGAGTTTGCCTAATTGGTCGGAAACATTATCAAGACTACATTCTTTCGAAAGATTCTTTCTTAAATGCGCCTCATCTTTAGAGATGGTTGCGGCATTCACCACCAGCATCCAAGAATATTCCTTAAGCCTGTATACGATAAGATCATCGATTATCCCGCCTGACTCATTGAGCATAAAACCATAACGGCATGACCCTACGGGCATTGAAACTATTTTTTGGGTAACAATACGATCGAGCCCGCTAAAAGAAATATCTGTATCGAGCCTAAACTCGCCCATATGGCAGATATCAAATACGCAAACTTCCTTGCGGGTATACGAATGTTCGGTTAAGATGCCTGCATACTGAATCGGCATAAGCCAACCCCCAAAAGGGGCTATTTTGGCATTAAGGGAAAGGTGTGCTTCGTAAAGGGGCGTTTTGCTTAAAGAAGCGGCTACATTCATTAGTTCTCAACTTATTCTGCCTCAATTGACTCAATGATAAACTCTTCGGAATTCTCCAACTCAAAATCATCCGTACCGCATGCCGGGCAAGCTCCTACGGGAGAGGCGATTTCCACGCTGGTTTTACATTTCCTGCATTTTATTCTTGCCTTATCTTTCCTAATATTCAGTTTTACGCCTCCAAAACCATCTTTTTCGCCAAGCATCGAAAACGCCGAACTTAGACTTTCCGGCGTAACATGGGTAAAGGGGCCTAAAACGATGTTAACGGTAACGGCTTTATAATTATCTATTTTACCAATTTTTTCTTTTAATGAAACAATTATTTTACTCGCAAACCAGATATCATGCATAGAGCCTCCTTGTGTCCAGACTAAAGATATTTATAAAAATGTCTTTCCCTCCAGATACAGGCTATAATCCTTGATCGCTTCTTTCAAAGACATAAAACTATGCTTGCATCCGAAGGCCTTGATTTTGTCCATTTTGGCTTGGGTAAAATATTGATACCTGGCTTTTAGCTCTTGCGGCATTTCAATGTATTCGATTTGGGGGGGCATGCCCGAAGCTAAAAACATAGCTTGCGCCAAATCGTTCCAGCTATGCGCCTGTCCCATCCCGAGATTAAAAATCCCTGACTTATCCGGTTTCTTAAAAAAATAATACATTACCTCGAGCGCATCCTTAACGTAGATAAAATCCCTCTTTTGTTCTCCATCCCTATAATCAGGGTGATATGACTTGAAAAGACGTAACGGCCGGCCGGATTTAACATCATCAAAACACTTGCAGACAACGCTCATCATCTCAGCCTTATGGTATTCATTGGGGCCAAAGACATTGAAAAATTTAAAACCGACGGATTTATTCAAAAAACCGTGCTTAAACATCCACAGATCAAACATATGCTTTGTATATCCATAGATATTAAGCGGCTTAAGGCTGTCCAGCTTGTTTTCGGCGTCGTCATAACCATCGTTGCCGTCGCCATATGTAGCCGCCGAAGACGCATAAAGAAACCTTGCGCTATGGGCATCAGCCCATTGCGCAAGGCGTTTGGAATACTCGTAATTATTCTTCAGGAAATACGCGGCGTCGCTTAAGACGGTTGAACTGCAGGCGCCTAAATGAACGATTGTCTTAATACGGGGAAGCTTCCCGGATTCCAGGATATCCAGAAAATCATCTTTCTGGATATAATCACGGAACTTCTTGCCAACAAGATTTTTCCACTTGCAGCTGTCAGTAAGATTATCGACAACAATTATATCGTCGACGCCTTCCTGATTAAGCTTCCATAGAAAGCAACTACCGATAAATCCGGCGCCGCCGGTCAAAATAATCACTTCGGAATTACTCTTTCCTGCTCAACAACTTGCCCAACAATAAAACTATCCAGGCAGTAATAAGGATACCGATTACGGCCGAGACGATATAGGCAAAGCTCAAACTACCCAATCCTTTTTCTTCCCAACCCTTGAAGGCATAATCAGGGATAGGCGCGCTCCATAGGCTCGAAAGCTTTTCTAGCCCTTGCGGGATATACCCAACCAATTCTTTAATCCCGTCTGTTCCCCATTCACCCCAAGCATCCCCGGCTTTAAAACGTTCGGGAAGCAGTAAACCTAAAGGGGAAATCAATACCAAAATCCCCATCCCAACCCATAATTTATTGATAAGTTTCATTATGCCACCTCCCTTTCTTCTATAAGCTCGGGGGATTGTTTCTGTAAATACTTAACCACCAACGCTGTAACAATAGCCTCTACCCAGCCGAATATCAACAAATGTTCACCTGCCATTGCCGGCACAGCAACATTGAGCCCGTACGGGCAATAAAGAGCCTGTCCGGTAGCAGTATGATGCAATAACGGCTGTAGCCCAAATTCAACTCCTGCTAATAAGGCGGCCACGTTAAGACCGATATATCCGGCAACGCCGGCAGCAAACACTCTCCGGTTAGAATCCACGGACGCATTATAACTGATAGCTTTGTATATGTAGTAGCCCACAAACGGCAACACAAAGGCCATATTGAAACAATTTGCTCCTATGGCGGTAATTCCTCCGTCGCCAAACAATAGAGCCTGTACAACTAAGGCGACCGTTATGGCGATGCACGCAGCCCAGGGCCCTAGGAGTATGGCCACCAGAACTCCTCCCACTGCATGCCCTGTCGAGCCTCCGGGTATAGGAACATTAAACATCATAATCACAAAACTGAATGCCGCTCCTATCGCAAGAATCGGAACTTGTTTTGCTTTTAAGGTCTTTTTGACAATCTTGGAAGCGATTGTCCAAATCGGCAGCATAACCGCGTAAAGAATTCCACAGGTTGCCGGCCCTAAATAACCATCTGGTATATGCATATTCTCCTCCTTTACAACAGTGAACCCCGGCCATTCCATTATGACCGGATGTTAATAAATTATAACCTTACTAAAAATCCACCTGCGCTCTCATCCCTCCTACAAATATGGGATCCGTATCGCCTGCCACGTCCTTACCGAATGGATTCCAGATATATTGAAAGTCGGGGCTGATAGACAAATGGTTGTTGACGTATATCTTGTAATAGGTTTCCAAATGCCCTTCGGTTTTAGCCAATAAGCCCTTGGCTTTCTTATAATCATCCGAAGGCATTACCTGGCCTATGGCAAAGGCAAACACATCCTTTTCTCTACCCCAAGGCTTTCCTTCGACTTGAAAACCGGCGCTCCAGGACTGCTCCAGAGAATAAGTATAGTCTCCGGCCGCAGTCTTGATCTCAGGATTATAGACTTTCGGATTCTGCCAGCCGTAACGAACAAACAATGTAACAATGTCGTTTGCTTTTTGGTCAAAGCTTAAGCCGAAACCGTAACCTAATCCTTTATCATGCTCGGCATCGGAATATTGCGACCATTTCTCGTGGTTGGAGTTATTGGCCCAACCGTAGAAACGGTAACTGCCGGGAAGATTTAAAAAGTTGGTCTTAAAGGTAACCTGGCCGATGTTGAACAGGTTATCCCCGATCTTTTCCCAACCGCTCTTTGCGTTAAACATACCATAACCTAACTCTAGCCATTCAGCAGGCAGATAGGCAATGCGTATTCCGGCGTTGTTATCCGGGAATTCAACAGTAGGCGAGTTACGAAAAATCCTGCCTAAGAACTGAGTGGTTTCATCGTTGGCAACCTCGTTTTGATCAAAATAGGCGGTAGGATCAAGCTTGCCGAAAGTAAGAGCTACCTTGTCTTTAAACAAATTCTGCTCATACCAAAGCTCGGTTACCTCAACTCTGGCCTCGCTATCGCCGGCATCACGGTTGACATTACTATATAAGGTAAGGTTATCTTCAAGGCCCGCGCCCTGGCCAGCCTCTAAGTGCAGGAACGCCCTGCCATCGACCTCTTTAAATTCCTTTGCTAGAGTGATATCGGCTGAATATGAACCGTCGGTGCGGTCTTTCTTTAACGTCTGGCCGTCACCATCGTAATTGACGTTATTAGTCCCCTGAACGATAAAGGTTGCGCCTGCCCCTAACTCAAGACCTTCCATGAGCTTCATGGGTTCACCGGGCACACGCTTAAGTTTTTCTTCAAACTGGGAAAGCTTGGATTCGTAGCTGGAAATCGTCTGTTGTTGAGACTGCACTCTTGAATCCTGCGCAGCTATATACTTGTCTTGGTCGGAAACTTTCTTTTCCAAAGCCGCAATGCGCTCTTTGAGCTGATTTATCTCGTCTCTGATGGATAATTCATCGGCGGAGGACGCCGCAGCGCAGAATAAAACAAAAATTAACAAGAACAATGTTACCCTCCTTGAAACTGTCATAAACTTACCCCTCCTTTCAAATGTTTATATTACGTTTTTACGTTTCGTGTTACGATTGCACAAAAAAATAATACTTTAAATATCTCTGCCTGTGCTTGACATGCTCAAAGTAGCATGTTTTACCCACTTTACCGCCTTAAGCGTATCAGCAAGCTCCTGAGCCGCTTTCGGCCTTCCCTTAACTGCGATTATCTCCAGGCAGTTATGGTGATCCAAATGAATGTGCTGGGTAGAAATAATAATACCTCCGAAACCATGCTGTATATCCGTTAATTTATTGACAAGCTCCCGCTTGTGGTGATCGTAAATCATGGTAATAGTGCCGGCTATCTCCTTATCCTCCTGCCATTGTTTCTTTACCAAATCCTCCCGGATAAGATCCCGGATAGCCTCCGAACGATTGGTGTATTTTTTTTCTTTGAGAAAGGCGTCAAAACGAAACAGAAGATCTTTTTCTAAAGATACTCCAAACCTAACTAATTGAGGCACTTTCGCTCCTATTAAAATGTATTACGATTTCTAAAATAATAGCACACGTATACCTTCTGTCAAGGAAAATTATGGGTTATTTCGTTTATAATCCCGGAGGTAATTATAGGTGAGAAGCGCGACATCGGATATGAACTTTTTGGCATTGGCAGAGATCTTATCTTCGTGTTTGACTAAAACACAAACCAGGAAATTCCCGTTACCAGTAAAAACAATCCCCGCATCGTGGCATATATACTTTTCCAATCCGGTCTTATGCGTAACAAAAGTTCCGGGGGGAAGCTTCTTGGGTATACGGTCGTTTATCTTCTGTTCACCCAATATACGCAGGCATTCTGAAGAAACGCCTCTGTTAACGAATTCACCGTAATATAACTTTTCCAAAATGAAGGCCATATCGCCGGCCGTCGTATAGTTATCTTTTCCTTCTTTTCTTTCCGTAAAATCCATCATTTTACGGACAATGTTAGTGTTCCTTAGGCCCATTTTCTTAAAATAGTGGTTCAAGGTATCAAACCCCAGATAATCTATAAGCACATTTGCTGCGGCATTATCGCTTTGCGTAATCATAGGGTCAAATAGTTCTTCTACCGTAAAAACCGAACCAATCGGTTCTGCCCCCAGAACCCTTGACCCGGAAACTATATCGAAACTCCTGATACGTATGGAATGCTTCAAAGTCGTATTCTTATCCTGCTCGGCATAAAAGCAGGAAAGCATAATAGGAACCTTGACCAGGCTTGCGGAAGGAATCAGGGTATCCCTGTTAAAAGCAATCTCCCAGCCCTTATCCAAATCTTTAACCACTAATCCGATTGTCCCTTTAAAACGATTTACCTTATTCGTCAGGGCTTTTTCCAGATGCAGCCAGCCCTCTTTTCTCTTTTTCAACAGGATTAATTCTTTTTTGTAGGCTTGGTATTTTACGATTATTTTCTGGGAAAAGAATAAAATTAGCGAAAACGCAGTAAATAAAACTATGGAATAAATTATTTTTTTCTTCATCTTTTACAACTTCCCCTGTAAATTTTTTCATATTATCCTACTCCCCTAACTTAAAATCAACCGTTTTTTAAAAAAAATAGCCGGTCTATTCTTGAAATAGACCGGCTATTGCAGCAAATCCTGAAATTATTTTACCAGCTCAATATCTTAATTTTTAACCCGTCTCTATCCGGATGTTTAACTTGATATTCGGGTTCCATCAAAGGCTTATTATACGGAGGGAAAGTGCAGGTTGCAGCATCCACTATCCCCGCTGCCTCTCTGGTAACACCAACAACCAAACCCTTACCCAAACCAAAAGTTAATCCGCTCAAAATATTGCTATTTGCTGACTCTTCGCTGATATAATAAGGAATATCTACCCAGGCTGATACCGCATTCAACACGCCATCTCCTGCCTTGCTAATCGGAGAATTAGCATAAGCTTGCTTGCTGTTATTAAGCGAATCCAAGAACGTAGATGTCCCGGTGTTTATATTAATAGGGGGCGCGGTATAAACAAGCGGCATTTCCGAAGCTTGTGCGCAGGCATAGAAGGTTAAACCTAGAAATATCACCATAATTATCAAGGCAATTTTTCCCATCTCTTCCTCCTTTTTCCGCCTCTAAAAAGAATACCATCTAAAAAACAAAAAAGCCCTTAAAAAGGCTTAAGGGCTTACCGGATTCTCTCCGCTTTGGTAACGCAGCCTCCCCGCTATTTTTAGCGGAGACTGTCGCTTTGCGTCCCAAGGTTACCCTTGGTTTGCCTTTATCAGGGAATACTCTGCCTGTCAACTCTTCGACTTGGCCTATCATTGCTGCTTAAGCCAAGTCGAAGTATCAAATTCTATCAACGCTAAAGTATAACATATTTCTTATCAATCAGTCAAGGTGATCAAAGAATCAATTTGTGACTACGGTGGCAGAAGCCGGCTTTAAAATACCCCTTTCGGGTTTAACTCCAATTAAAAAATCCTCCAGCGCAAGATTGAATCCTGCGTTATCAAGCGATTGATCATATTTACCGGTTATAAACAGTTCATTAAACAGGTAAATATACAAAAGGTGGACCAGGGATTCAGCGTAAGCAGGAATATCTTCCAACATTTTTTGTTTTTGTTTATCATTGAGCCCGGGAAGGATCTCAATTATCAGATTCTGATTTAACAATCTTTCAAACAACTCCTTTTTCCCCTGACACAAATATTCGATATCCGTAGTCCCGCCGATTTTCTTCAAATGCTGCCCGATTTTCGGCCCGAGGTATTCCTTGACTGCGTTTTTATAGAACTTTTTCCGCCGGCACTCTTTGGAATTCAAAGACCGCGCCAGATTAAATGTCTTTCTGCCCAAGAAAGGATAAAACGGTTGAATGCCGTAACTGTTAAAAAAAACGCCGCTTTTTTTAAGAATGTAATCCTTTTTTATATCGTAACCGGATACCTGTCGGGACGGCCTTAGCGCCTGGATAGCGTAAGGATATTTGCTGACGTATATCTTTTTACGTTTCAATACGCGCCAAAACATTCTTAAAGGGACAATTCGTTGTTTCACGCGGTTCTTAAGCTTATTCAAACATAATCTAAATGGCCTCTTTGCCATGCGGAACGGATTAAGCTGCTGGTCAGCTCCGTCACCGAGAAAGACCACCAATAGGCCTTCCCGGCAAAGAATATTCGCGAATTCATTGGTCAGAAACAACCCTACTTCAAACACCTGCCCTTCCGTCCTCCAGACAATATCGGGAAGATTTCGCAATCGGTCATCCCCCACCACAGCCGTCAGATGCCTGACTTTTTCATATACAGCCGCACAGCAGGAAGCGGCGGAAATCTCGTTAACTTTCTTTCCGCCTATAGTGACGGCGGTTATTTTCTTAAAAAACTGCTTACTGAGAAAGTGCATCATTAAATTACTGTCAAAGCCGGAGCTTAGCGCCGCGCCTATCTCCGGGACACCGGAGAGCGCAGACAACCTTTCGACCTCTTTTCCGATAGAAGAAACCAGATCTCTCTTTGCGCTATCTGAGGAAACCTTTATATTATCCCGCTGGATATTCTGGACCTCTAGCAACTGTGCCTTCAAATCGACAATGATCATCTGTCCGGGCAATAATTTATGCACCCCTTCCACTAAGGTAGCCTCGCTGGGGATAATCACTCTGCTATAAAGGAAATCCCTGACAGCTTCCTGATTCAACTTCCTCGGAAAACCGCCGTTTTTCAAAAGAACTCTTAAACTATTACAAAAAAGGTATCTTTCTTTTGTTTTTAAATAAAATAAGGGTGTTTGAGACCCATTTTCATCCTGAAAGATATAACCTTTTTGGCTAGTAAGATCCCAAACAAAAGCTGTAAAAGCCCCTTCTAATAATGGAAACGAAGGCTCTCCTTCTTTTAAATAAAGTTCGGCTATAAGGTCAACATCATCTGCATTTTTACTTGCCGCAACCTTTTCCCTTAAATCTGAAATATTGGAAATATAACCTATAACCCCGCAAAGAATTCCCCGATCCCTGTTAAAAACAAAGTTTTTTGCCGGCCTATCTCCGATACTTATCCTTTGGGCATAAAGTGAAACCGGACCATACGACAAATACCCATCCTTAATTACCGGATCAATTTGTGGAGAGCTATAATCTAAGATTATATTTAACAGATTCATTCCGATTTCCTCCAAAACGCCTGGACAATAAATAAATTGTATCAAATTATTTGAAACATCATCAAAGCGGAATTGAACCTTTGGTTTGACATACAGTATAACTGAACCGGACTTAAAGCCTACCCTTTACAAAAAATATGCGGAGTTATAACACAAGGAGAGAAGAATTTGAATGCCGAGAGAGAGAATCGGACTCCCCACGCCGGCCTTTTCAGGGCCGCGCTCTACCACTGAGCTATCTCGGCGATATTAAGCTATTAACCTTTTTACCACAAATAACGGAAAAATCAAGCAGATTAAGCTTTTTTCTTAGAAAACATCCTTAAAAAACAAAGCAGAACAAGGCCAATAATCAGGCTCCAAGAGGCAATTAGAAATAACCATCCGGCTAGGCTCATTTTACTCCTTGTGCCTGGCCTGCCGTCCGGAAGGTTTTCCTGCTTTTATTTCTCCAGGCAATCTTTACTGATATTGCTAGAGTCGAAAACAACACGAACAACCCAATCCTGGTAGCCAGGATAAACGGCTGGTTATCTGCCGAAACATTCTTCATAAAAATAACCGGCAGCCACTCCTGCGCAAACCACACCCCAAAGATTATAAACAAGAATACCGGAGTAATATACTTAATTATAAACTTATATATTTTAGGCACCCGCATATCCGCGCCCTTATGTATCTCATCCCAAGCTTTATCCATCCCTAAAACCCAGGCAAACAATATTACTTCTATCGTGGCAAAAAGCACCAAAAAGAAAGTCCCGCCCCAAAAATCCAGTTCATCCACAACGCCTCTGCCAAGGAAAAATATTGCCGGCTGGCAAAGTAAAAACGAAATAATTCCAAATATAGTTACTGCTCTCTTGCGGTTAATATCAAACTCATCTTCCAGGAAAGCAATTGCCGGCTGAGCCAGAGAGATTGACGAGGTAATCCCGGCCAAAAACAAAAGAAAAAACCAAAAAAAACCCAGCAGATTCGCTAAAGGCAGTTGATTAAGTATAAGCGGCATTGTAACAAAACCGAGGTTAAAAACTCCGGAACGGGCAATATCGCCTATTTGCGCCGGACCAAAAAATACAAAAGCCGCGGTAATGACAATGCTTCCTCCGATAATAACTTCGGCGAATTCATTCATCGCAGAAGCGGTCAATCCCGAAAGGACCACGTCATCCTCTTTTTTCAAATAGCTGGCATAGGTAAGAATTACCCCAATGCCGACACTAAGGGTAAAAAATATCTGTCCGGCTGCCTCAAGCCAGATTTTGGCGGATTTCAAGGCGCTAAAATCAGGGTTCCACAGGAATCCCATCCCATTGCTGACGTTCCAGGCAGGATGAAACGAGTTAGGAGTTCCGAGAGTTAATACGCGCGCCATCAGTACAAAACTAAAAATAAAAAGCAAACCGAGCGCCCATTTGCATATTTTCTCGATACCTCCGCGGATACCAAAATAAATTACCCAAATATTAATTATAAAGGTAACTAAGAAAAATAAATACGCCGGGGCTAAGCCTTGAAAATGGGAATTATGTTCAAGCCCCTGGAACCCTCTTAAAAAAGACTGCATATCTGCCTGAGCAGTAATAAAGCTATACTTGCCAAAGAGCGCGAAAAAACTATAGGCCAAGGCCCAGCATTCAATATAACTATAATATATAAAAATAACCAGCGGCCCGAAAATGCCGATTACACCGAAATATTTAATGAACTTGTTTTTCTTCCATACGCTATGAAATATGCCCGGAGCTGTTCCGTGTTCAAAGCCGCCGCCATAACGGCCGAGGGTCCATTCAACCCACATCAAAGGTATACCTAATAAAAGGAGGGAGATAAAATAAGGGATCATAAAGGCGCCGCCGCCGTTAGAAGCTGCCTTAGCCGGAAAGCGTAGAAAATTTCCCAAACCTATGGCTGAACCGGCAACTGCCAGAATAATTCCCAAACGAGAACCCCAAGCGTCTCTAGCTTTGGTCATTGAGAAACCATCCTTCTAATTTCTCCAGAGTTTTAGAAATCGGCGGGCTTAATTTATCACCGAAAGCCAATACCTTAGGTTGTATGGCCAGAATTATTATGTCTACGGCCTTAAGGCTGTTTTTAAGATAGCTGATTGCCAGGCTTATTGAGGCATCGTGAGTAGAGAAGAAATTTACCGTCTGGATATCTTCTCCTTCCAAAATCCTGAATTCTCCGGCCTCTCCGCCAAAATCAACGGCATCTATCAATAAAATAGTATCTGGATTATCCTTAATAATTTTACCCAAATAATTCTCGGGGCTTGAGCCTGAGTCATAAACCAGGTAAGGGGTTTTATCCTGTATGCGGGTAGCCAGAATCGAGCCTATTCCGTCGTCACTGCGTAAATTATTGCCGATACCCAAAATGACCACTTTACCGCTGAGGTGCAGCTTAAGATGGCCGAGCGTATCCAAATTAGAATTTTTTTCCATGTCTGTACGGCCGGCCTTTATTAAATTCCATTTTTTTAACCAGGGCTTTCTCCAAATCAATCTTTCTGGCCCCGCAGTAATCAAAGATACGGATACAACAATCCGCCAACTCTTCCGCTAAATCTTCCCTCTTGCCGTGATTACGCATCGCTTCCAGCGCCTCGGATAACTCCGAATGCATAAGCGCAATCAGTTCTCCGTCGTTACGAACATCCTCCCACCAACCTTTGGATTTGGCTATTTTATGGCAATCCCTGATTAGATTCTTTATGGTCCTTGTTTTTACCTGCATCGATCAATCCTTCCTTTTGCTTTTTGGTTACCCCGGTTGTTAAAGATTCAAAAATTGTCTTGGCAATTGTTTCCTTTCCGTAAATGCTGGGGCTGGATATTTCTATAAGCGTAGATCTTTTATTCAACTCCGTCAAAAATATCCCCACCGGAGTGGTGTCTTCTTCGGAAACATATACCGCAATCATATCTTTATCCAGGTCATCGCAATAAATATAGGAGCCGGTTTCTTTCAGGATCAACCTGATTTTATTATGGCAGGTAACCAAATCAAAATTAAATTCCTTCTTTATGGCCCCGCTTCTTGTATCTTCCAAAACTTTTGTGGAAATCCCGAGGAAACCTTTACAGGCTTCTCTTGGGCTTACGCAACCGCTGGTTAAAATTACAAATGACAAAGCGCAAATGACAAATGGATGACAAAGCGCAAATGACAAATGACAAGATTTATGTTTTTGCCTTGTAATTTGTAATTTGGCATTTGCCTGCCTGCCGGACAGGCAGGGACTTATTTTGAATTTTGAATTTTGAATTTTGAATTTAACCATACCTTCTCCTTTTTCTCACTCATTCACCAATTGTTTTATTCTGTCCAAATTCTTACGCGCCTCTATTTCCCCCCGTTTGGCAAATTCAGCCGCTTTATGCAGTTCCAGCCAATACAAACCCGAGGTATCCGGATGTAAAACTATATCCGCCAATAAACCCTCCCGCTGAGCCACATCAGATTGTAATATTTCAACACTACTAAAAATAATGTCAAGTATATTCGTCTTGAACATATCCCTGAAATACCTGCCTAAGTCAAACCACGCCCTCTTCCTGATGACATCGGATATATCGGATTTTAAATTTTCCTTAATTTTCTCATACTGGCTCAGCACGTCCTGGCGGGAAGGAGTAACGTTGACCGCGATAATCTTTTTTACTCCCATCTTAAAAAGCGGCTCGGTAGGAAGAGGATTGATTACCCCGCCGTCAAAAAGCAGTTCTTCTTTGAACTTAAAAGGGGCAAACACCCCTGGCATAGCGCAACTGGCCATAATCGCATCTACCAGCAAACCTTTATCCAAAACCCGCGGCTCTTTCCTTTTGACGTCACTGGCGATAATTTTCAAAGGCAGGCGGGTATCGTAAAATGTCTTGCCCCCCAGATGCCTGTTCAAGAATTTATACAGTTTATTGCCTTTAATAAAACCTAGGTGCGGAAAAGTCAAGTCAACCAGCCCCCAGATATGTTTTGGTTCTTTGAAATCCTTGGCGATCTCCAGAATCTCGGAGCTTGACTTTCCGGTTGCCCACAGGCTGGCGATAAGGGCGCCCATGCTGGAACCAACAATTATATCTATCGGAATCTTTTCTTCTTCGATCACCTTCAATACCCCGGCATGGCAAAAGCCATAACCTACGCCAACTCCCAAAACCAACCCGACCATACTTTCGCCGACATAGCGGGATATTCTTCTGATTGCTTTGGCATATTCGCTCTCCGGATTATCCAAAACCAATCTATCGGGCATTCCGGATTCAATCTTGGGCAAAGTAGCGAATATCTTGCTGCCCAAAATCTGCGCCTGCTCAACAGGCATAATTTCTGCCAGTTTATACTCATTAATGACGATTTTTATTTTTTCCTCCTGAAAATTAAATTCTTTTTTAAGCTCCTGCGTAAGCGCGCCGGTTTTTCGGAGATCATCTCCTCCCGGCCCGCTTAAAAGATGGATAAAATCAGACTGGTTAAGGATACTGAATATATTTTTATCCAATATGGAAGGTAAATCGAGGATTATGAAATGATACTCGTTAACCAGTTCGCTTAAGATACCCAAAAGCCGCCTTACGCAAAGGCTATCCTCGGGACTGTAATAAAAACAGAGGATGTCTACGCCGAAACTGCTCTTTAGGATGTAGTCTTTGGCTGATTTTTGATCCGGTGTGCTCCGGCAAAGGTCAAAGACCCTGTCTTCCGCTAACTCAAGCCTGCGGGGAAGGCTGTGTTTCTTGTCGGTCGAAAGAATATCCAGGATAATCGCGGACTTACGCGTTTCATTCTTTAGGCTTAAAGCTAAATTCAAAGCATAAATTGTTTTCCCTGCCTGAGAATACGAACTAAAAACCGAAATAACCGTGCTTTCGAACATGGACTTTTGATGGGCATCTTTATGCCTAAGCCTCCTTGAAAGGGTCCGGCTTAAGTCAATTGCCAGGCGCGGAATCTTATTAATGACTAAATCAAAATCTTCT
>JAQUOO010000019.1 GCA_028717055.1 Candidatus Omnitrophota bacterium
TTATGAACAAGCCTATATAAAAATCTTGCGGAATATAACTTAATTTTATTTTATACCTGCCTGTTTCCCGAAGTCCAACGGCTAAAAGGCCACTCTGCTCTCCAAGAACACCTTTGTCCGCCTTCCAATTATCATGGTAATTCTGATTAATTACTAAAGTATCGGGCTTTTCAAGATCCACGGTAAGATTTATAACATTAGGGCTGAAATAATCTAGGCTGACTTTATGAGTTCCGTTTAGAAAGAAGGCTTCCCCTTTATAATCAGGGTTAATCTTGCCTTTACTAACCAAATCAACCGTTAAAGACGGATCCTTTGGGAGATTCGCATATCCTTCTACAAAAAATGTTTTTTCCCTTCCCATTTGTTTTCCGAGCGGCAAAATATACCTGGGGATGGCTTTCTCATTCAACCTAAGATTACCGTTCCAATTAAAGTCTACCACGCCAAGATTCTGATTCAATAACAGCCAAAATGGCTGATAATCACGCAAATCGTGTATATCAAAGAAACCCGGGCGCTCACGCCTGAGAAGTGCGTCCTCTATTTTTACCTGAAAGAAATCACTATATATTTTTAATTTAGGCTTATATTCATATACCATCTTTTTGAATACCGCCTGATTTTGAATATAAATATTGGCTACGCTGATTATGGCCAGCAAAATAGCAAGGAGGTATAGCTTACGACGCTTTTCAACTATAAGAAAGAATCTTCCTGCAATAATAGAGATAAAAAACGGTATAAAGAAACAGAAATATTTATCCAGTCTCCAAATACCATGGACCACGGGGTGAATATGCCAAATAATCTTAAAAATATCAATCGGACTATTTTTCCCAAAAGCGATCAAAGTAAATACGACTAACAGTATCAAGTACCGCAGGTTTTCCTTAAAATAAAGGAGGATTGAAAAAAAAGCAATAATAACGGGCAAATAACCAAGATACATTGAAGAATAACCTAAGTAACCAGTAAATAACCCCCTCCAGAGCCGATCCATATTCAAAGATGCATGAAAAGCATCTGTAGCGACAGAAACCTTGGAATATATATTTTCATATGGCAAATGGATGCACTCCGCTCTCAATGAATATAAATTATACATAGGTATTATTTTCACGGCGGACAACAAGATACTTAGACCCAAAATAATCAAGAGAGCGATCGGGATTGAAGGATTAATTTTGGGCTGACTACTTATATTTATAGAATCCAAAAAAGCGCTCATAAATAAAAATAGCAGGACAACAATCAGTGATAACCCGCTATTCATTATGTAAAATGATAAAATCAGACAAGAAAATAAAAGACAATTCCCGTTATCCGCCGATCTCTTAAAGAAAGCGAGCAACCAAGGAAGAAAATAATAATATATGTACTGATGGATATTCCCATCTACAACTTCATAAGCACCCCAATTGCAGAATATGAAAGTAAGACTGGAAAAAACAGCTCCTAATAAATTGAATTTCAATACGCTTTTGGTTAGATAAAACATGCCTAACGCGCCGAGAAGGAAAGTCAAAAAAACTGCAATCCTTAAGCCTGATACTTCCCCAAAGGGCAATATAAATAATAAAAATGGATTAAAGGTATAATCCCATGGATGGGATATATAAGGATACCCGCCGCTCAAATAAGGGGTATTCAGAGGCAGTTGAAAATACTCAACAATAGATTTCCGAGTCAAACCGGCGTAGAAATATTCCCCGAACCAATCATCTTCACTAATGACCGTACTCCCGAGATCCTTTATTACCGGATAATAGAATAATGAGGTAAAAAGAATAACTAAAATAACAGCCAGGATTATTCCTATCTTTTTATGTTTAACAGAATTATCCGCCATTTCCTCTTCTCCTCTATCCTAAAACCAAAATCCGCCATGAATCAGGAACTCCTTCTAAAATAAGACAAAACCATTCTTGTTCCGACTATTATATACCGAAATAGCTCCTCCAGCGACTTTGTTTCAAAGATAATCCTGAGTATCTGGGAAGGCCTGAGATAAAAACTCATATACCCTTTTTTCACGTAAGCAAATAGCTCTTCATTGGTCAAACCGGTCCACGGAGCAGGAAACGGAGCGCACGATTTTCCGTTTCTGCCGGATATATATTCGCTCCAATAATCCCTTTTTGCTTTCTTTTTTAACAACTCATTTAGATCCGAACCGGGTTTGGCGATTGTCTTACAGATCTGGATGAAATCCAGCTTAAGTTCTTTACTGAATTTGATCGTCTTTTTTATTGTATCCTTCGTTTCTCCCGGACCGCCGAACATAAAAAACCCCAGAGTCCTGATCTTATGCTTACGGGTCAAGGCAATAGCCTCCTTGATTTTTTCCGGAGTGATTCCCTTATTGATCGACTTTAGGATTTCCGGACTGGCCGATTCGATTCCATAATATATCCTGCGGCATCCGGCCCGATAGGCCATACCGAGCAGTTCATCATCAACCAAATCCACTCTAGTCCTACAGGACCATTCCACAGGTATTTTCCTTTTTATTATTTGACTAAAGATCTCCAAATCCCGCTTGCGATTGTAAAAAAAAGTCGCGTCGAATATGTCTATCTCTCTAATCCTATATTTCCCGGCACATTCCTCAATCTCATCCACAACCCTGCCAGCCGATCTTTCAGAATACGGAAGGCAATTTATCGCGCAGAAACTGCATTTATAAGGGCACCCCTTGGCGGTTACCATTATAGTAAAATTCTTCCTCTGGGAAGGAAAAGAATAATATTTCTCGCTAGGGAGCAAATGCCGCGCAGGAAAAGGAAAGGCATCAAAATCTACCGGCTTTAAAGCAACAGGAGTTACCCTTATTTCATTATCTTGCTTGTAGGCTAGCCCTTCTATCCCGTTCAAATCTTTATTATTTTGCAATGCCTCAATTAATTTCGGCAAAGACTCAATTGCCTCTCCAATAATCCCATAGTCTATCTCTTTATAAGCCATTGTCTCTTCGGTATAAAAAGACAGGTTTGGCCCTCCTGCAAAAACAGGTATATTCAAGTTGTGTTTTAGGTAAGCAATGCATTCTAATGCATCATGAAAATGATAACTTTCTGCCCTAAAGCCAAGGAGATCTGGCTTAAAAGTTTTTAGCCTAAGCAATAATTCTTCCCTAGAAAGATTCAACGCTCTTGCATCCAACAGTATAACCTCATGCCCATATTTCTCTAAAATAGCAGCTACATACGCCAATATAATTGGCGGCGCAAAGCAGAATTCTTCGTTTACAATCTTCAGGTTTTCAGAAAAATCCTTATGGGTATATTTTGGAAAAACTAAGGCGATTCTCATAATAGCTCCTAATGGAGCAAATAATAAAGGCGGCTTTTATCACCCTTACTCAAATACTCATCGATCATTATCTTGCAGTCTATGATTTTCTCTTTATAAAAATCCATAAAAACTTTTCTATATTCATCTAATCCGTATATAGGAATATAATATCCGTTTGCAAAGATATGAAACAATGTGAACTGAAAACACCTAATCTGCATTTTCCGGTCGAATTTAGTGCCTTTAATGTTTTCAGAAGGTAAAATGTTCATTTGATATAGCGCTTTACCCGTAGTCATTCCTGCGGTATCGACACCAGACATATCCTCTCCAAACAACTCTTTAAATCCAAGCTTATCGGCCCATTCAATATTATTAGGATAATCGAAATCAAAAACCGGAGTAAGATACTTAACTCCGTAAGAAAGGTAAAGACCTCTTAACTCATTGATCACCTCTTTCATCTGATCCGGAAAAATACCAAGCATATTCCTGTTTGCTCCATCGCAGGCATATCCGATATCCCGATCCAGACAATAAATCAAGCTACGTAAATGTAAGGTAAGTTTGCAGGGGCCACAAGTAAGAAGGAAAAACCCGTATTT
This sequence comes from Candidatus Omnitrophota bacterium, assembly GCA_028717055.1. GTDB lineage: Bacteria > Omnitrophota > Gorgyraeia > Gygaellales > Profunditerraquicolaceae > UBA6233. The sequence continues at coordinate 3,903 of JAQUOO010000019.1, forward strand.
TTTTGCATAGTAAAGATACCTGGAATAAGAAATATTCTTGCATAGTTTATCCACATCCAGAATCGAATGGATAAACTTTTCCTGGCCAAATTTATCCTTCAATTTCTGGACATTCAGGGCAGAATGTCCTGCCGAAGATATTCCAAAGCGCTTATAGGTCAATAGATGCACTTTCCGGAATTCTTCCGCCACTAACGCGGCAGCACACGTTGAATCTGTCCCCCCTGAATATAAAACAGTTATCTCTTTTGTATTTTTCATTTATTTTTCTTGAGGGAGTTTATAATGGTTTTAAGGATGAAAAAATATGTCATATAAACACCTTGCAATATCCAGCCAAGGATATCGCAATAAATCACCCTAAGCCTCCATGGCAACATCATGCCTAAGAGACAAATAAGAAAAACGAAGGCAAACTTCATTTATTGAATTAATTTACTATGAAGAGAGACAAAAGTCACCCCTCTTGCCGGTATAAAAAATAGTAAAAACAGAAAGAGATCTTTCTGTTTAGAATAAAGCATATATGGCAGGTAAAACTGACTGATTCCCGGTTAAGGATATGAACAAACCTAAGAAAGCTAAGATTGCCAAGAGAGGTAAAAGCCACCATTTTTTATTTAGCTTTATGAGCAAAAACAGGGCTTTTAATAATTCCAGATTCGAGCTAAATTTCGGCTTCTTGTTTTGCATATAAATATTATACTTGCCTACTTTTTCCTGTCAAGATATCTACCGGTCTACATAAGCGATAAACCGAGTGTTAATTAAGCCTATCAAACACACTCTTTGTTTTTTAGAAACTTATACTTTAAAAGAACTGGTATTTGATAAAGATACTCTATGATAGTGTTTGTTCTTAGCTTGCTCTTTCCTTTGGCCCTATTCACAAAAACGTAGGGAATCTCTTTAAACTTATTAACCCGGGCTTTAACGAATATCTCCAAACCTATTTTAAAACCCGAGGATGTAAAAACCACACCTTCCAACGCTCTTCTTTTTATACCCAAGAAACCGGAGGTATTATCTCTTACACTGCTGACTATTCTGCCTAAAAAACAGGCCAAACGTGAGATTATCTTACGCGATAACGGAAAATTTCTTGTTCCTCCGCCACGAATATAGCGGCTTCCAATTACCAGATCATAACCTTCCTTAAGATTTTTTACAAAAAGCGGGATTAATTCCGGAGGGTGGCTGCCGTCTCCATCCATAATTACGATAATATCCCCCCTTGCTTCCTTTATTCCATCCAGCACCGAAAGGGAAAGACTTTTTATGCCTGCGATACGCCTAATGACTTTACCCTTTTTTTCTAAAACTTTTTTCGCAATATTGACGGTGTCATCGGAAGAATTATCGTCGATAACCAATATTTCGTATCTTATACTACCCTGAGCATCCAGAGCAGATATGGCGCGCTCTAACAAACCCTGAATATTATCTGCTTCCAAATATGTAGGGATAACAATAGACACTAATCCTTCTTCAAGCATAAATTTTATAATTAACCTCGCTTAATTCTAGCGCGACTAACGCTATTCTATAATTACCTGTGATTGACTCCGCTATTATCAAAATAAAGTATATACAAATGGGGCGACAACGCTAGTTTGCGACAAAGATATTAAAATACTTAAAAGAAATAATATAATTATTACCGGGGCCAGCCACCATTTTTTTCGGATACGCAAGAAATCCCAGAATTCCCGTAAAATTGAGGCTTTACCCATAATTTCTCATCCTTTTTAGAATTGCCTTTGATGACTACCTGGATTATCGATCCCCTCTTTCTTTTTCCAGTATGACCCCTTTTTCTTTTCAATAACCCTATCCAGCAAGTCCACCCTGAATAATTTCATTACAAGGCCTATTGGAGTAAAAAGCATATAGAATAATACAATTAAAATTATCCGGGTATTTACCCAGCCCAATAAAAATGCCATCTTCATCCAAAATACATAAATGGGTTTTAAAATAAGCGGCCGGAGAAAAGCTAAAACGAAGAAAACAAAAGACACAAAGAAAATGAATAGAGGGTTGTGCCTGTTCCCGAAAAGAACGATTATGGCAATAACAAGAAAACCCATCCCCATAGTTATACCGAATCTCTTCATATCCTCAATCGGGCTCAAACGCTTCCCGCCGATTCCCGCCATTATTAACCGCCTCCTGCTCTTTTTTATCCAATAAAAACCTTCCCATTACAAGATTATCCATTTCCGTCCGCATAAAACACCTAAAGGCATCTTCCGGGCTGCAGACAAGCGGCTCACCCCTTATATTAAACGAAGTATTGATTACTACAGGACAACCGGTTTTTTTATAGAATTGATTTATTGTATCATAATATAGTGGATTATCTTCCTTTTTTATAGTCTGGATTCTCGCTGAATAATCTACATGCGTAACTGCGGGTATCAACGAACGAATAACCTTCATTTTATCCAATCCTCTTAGCCCCTCTGATAGAGATTCATTTTCTATCCGCTTATCGCTCCTTAAAGGAGCGACTAAAAGCATATAAGGGCTTTCAACACCTAATTCAAACCACTCTCCAGCTTTATCATTTAAAACCGTAGGAGCAAAAGGCCTGAATGACTCGCGGTATTTTATTTTCAGGTTCAATTTTAACTGCATATCGGGATTGCGCGCATCGCCGATTATGCTCCTGGCGCCTAAGCCTCGAGGGCCAAATTCCAAACGCCCCTGAAACCATCCTATAATTTTACCCTGAATAATTAAACCGGAAACAACTTCAGGTATCTCTGAAAAGGACAATTTTTTGTATGACGCGCCTGCTTTCTTAAGAAAACTTTCTATTTCGTTATCGCTATAAGATGGCCCAAATAGAGAGTTATCCTGCCTGCCAGAGTTTTTATCCGGCTCTCTTTTGTTGCCTAAATACTTATGCCAAACCCAAAACGCTGCTCCTAAAGCGCCTCCGGAATCTCCGCTTGCCGGCTGTATCCATATCTCTTTAAAAGGGCTTTCACGCAAGATTCGGCCGTTGCCAACGCAATTCAACGCCACTCCTCCGGCAAGACAAAGATTATTCTGTTTTGTAACCTTATGCACATAAGCAGCCATCCTTAACATAATCTCTTCGGTAACCTTCTGGATAGAAGCGGCAATATCCATGTCTTTTTCCCTGATTCCGGCCTCCGGTTTCCTCGGCGGCCCGCCAAATAATCTCTCAAACCTCCAATTAATCATTTTCATACCGTTACAAAAACCAAAATATTTCATATCTAATTTAAAAGAACCGTCTTTTTTAAGATCAATCAAGTTATCTAAAATCAAACCGGAGTACTTCGGTTCACCGTAAGGAGCCAATCCCATAAGTTTATACTCGCCCGAATTAACCTTAAAACCGGCATAATACGTGAAAGCGGAATATAGCAACCCTAAAGAGTGAGGAAATTTAAGATAATATTCTAGTTCCAAATCGTTTTCTTTGCCGACACCAAAACTTGTTGTTTCCCATTCCCCCACTCCGTCTATAGTCAAAAAAGCTGCCTCTTTAAACGGCGAGGGGTAGAAGGCGCTGGCGGCATGCGAACGATGATGCTCGGAAAACAAGATTTCTCCCTCGAAATCCAGCTCTTTCCGAATGATATCCGGAATCCAAAGCTTCTGTTTCAGCCACAAAGGTATAGCCTGAATGAATTGCCTGACCCCTGTTGGAGCATACATAAGATACGTTTCCAGAATCCGCTCAAATTTTATAAAGGGCTTATCATAAAACACAACATAATCCAGGTCTCTTGGTTTTATATCCGCGGTTTTCAAACACCAATTTATAGAATTTATGGGGAAACTAAAGTCATGTTTCTTGCGCGTAAAGCGCTCTTCTTCAACGGCGCCAATAATTTTGCCGTCTTGTAAAAGACACGCTGCGCTATCGTGATAAAAACAGGCTAGACCCAGAATATTCATTTTTATCTTTTAGGTATCAATTTATCCATTATGTGAAAAATAAAGGCTATCTCCGCTGCTTTGCCTATGCCGGGAAATTAACAGAAGAATTATACTTGCCAAACAATTAAAAAGTTTACTGATATTATAGTGCGATTTTCCACGATACCTCTTTTTAAAACAAATAGGAAATTCAAGAAAATTGCATCTTTTATTGAAAAATAAAGGGAGGAATCTATGATAACCGCGATTCAATTTATAACTAACTGGAAAGACATTTTTCTTAAATACCCTGTAAGGCGTAGCTATATCCCTAAATTTTGTTTGGAAAATAAGGTTGATAATCGAATTACCTAAATAAGAAAATATCCTGACTATAGCGCCATCCTTCCTGACAACTCTACAGCCAAGCACTGCGTCAAAGCCTTCGTTGAGCTTAGCTAACATATATCTTATATATAGGGGATCGCATTGACAATCCCCATCCATGGTTATAATTATATCATTCTTGGCCATTTGAAATCCTTTTGAAAGCGCTGACGTCTGCCCGGATCTCTCGCTAAGCCTACAATAACAAATATGCCTGTCACACGCAGAGAGAGCGCTTATTGCCTCTTTGGTATTATCAGAGCTGAAATCATCGATAAATATCAACTCATAGCCGATGCGCAATTTTTCCAATTCCGGACTTAAACTTTTATACAAATAATCTATATTCTCCGCTTCATTATTAACCGGGATAATCACAGAAATACCACATTGATTTTCATGGCTAAATTCACTTTTTAACATATCATAAAAATATTAACAACCGAGCAATCATCTGATAAAATTACCGGGGGCAAAATACAGACAGTTATGGCCTTATTGAGCGGTTTTATACCGCAAGATCTCAATACCATCAAAACTAAATTCTTTTTTCTCGACAAAAATATAATTGCTCTGTAAATATTCCGCAAACATCCGGTAATTTCCTAAACCGGGCCAATATCTGGAAACAATTACCCAGAGATCGGATTTTTTATCGGCATTCTCCCTGATAAAAGCCTTGACGCCATCAAGCCCAATTCCCGTAACAAGATTTCTCCCGTCATAAAACTCTTTTCGCCAGGTTCCATTAACCAACCTTACTTTACCGTTAATTCCATTACCGATGGATGAAAAATCCCCGGAAAAATGTTTATAATATAGCCAAAAAGGAGTAATCTGCGGCGAAGGAATAATTATAATCCTATCCGAACCCCTGATATATTTTTCGACATAGGCGGCTGCTTCTCTCCACGAAGAATAATCCGGCGGATTATAGTAAAAACTTAAGTGGAAATAACTGCTCAAAATAATCCCCATGAGCGCAATCAACAGGATGACTTTCGATGATAAAAAGGCTATGCCTCTTGCAATAATCAGGTAATAAGCAGGCAGAGCAAATATCATGTACTTGGGAGAAAAACAGTTAAAACCGAACAATCCCAGTAAAATCAAAACCAAAAACGGAACCCAAAACCATCCAAGACAATAAGCAGTACTCTTTCTTTTATTCCAAAAACCCGCAAATACACCATAAATATAAAAAACAAGAAAAAGTATACCGATAATAATCGATAAGAAAACTACCGAAGAACCTGCTTGATGGGCTGTCGCTCCCTGCGCAACATAGCCTCCACCTGAGCTGAATACATTAAACAACTCCCAAATCCTTGATATGTTTACTCCCGGCAGCCCAGCCGCATGTAAATCTTCAAAAACATAATTTCTGAATCTATACAGCAAGAAAATCAGAGCAAAAACCGGAATAGTAACCAGAAATGACGCAATACTCCAACTTTTTTTGCCGATATGGATAATTTTAAAGAGAATGGCTATTTGAAACAAAAACAATAGGATAGCTATAGGACTGGTCAAAACTGCCAAAATAGCGAAGATAAAATATACGCAGAAACCGAATAAACGGCCACGTTTAACCGCAAGGATATAGGTTAAGCTGGAAATTATGCATAAGAAAACCAGTAAAGAATAATTCCTGGCCTGCTGAGACCAGGCAATATGATAATAAGAAACAGCCAGCAAAAAAGCGGCAATAATCCCGGTCTTTTTCTCAAACAGTTCTTTGCCCAAATAATATATGAACAAAACGGAAAGAAAACCGAAGATTACCGAAGGCAGCCTGGAAACAAACTCTCCTATTCCAGAAATGCTTGTCCAGATTTGAAGGAAAATGAAGTAAAGCGGCCTGGTTAAATAGTGGTCACTGAAAATTGCGCTGATCTGGTTAACTGCAAACTGCAGGCTACAGGCTTCATCATACCAAAAACTCTTCTGGCTTAAAGTATGCAAACGCAAAAACAGAGCAAGAAATAAAATCAGAGAAATCAGCAGGAATGTTTTAAGGGACCTTTCTCCTTTACTAAATTCTTTTCCCATATCCGCGGATTTCCCCCTTATGCCGCATACTCAAACGTGGCTACTCTTAGAATACAGGCATACTATTAACCACAAAAGAATTCTTGATTTTTCATGAATTTGCCAGACAATATTATATCATTTTAAAGCTCAAACTCAAGCCTTGCTTAAACGCAAGAAATAAGTAAATCTTGACGTTTCAACTTGGAAGGAAGTATAATTAAACAAATGCAAGATATAATATTATTTTTTACTTTTATCCGCCCCTTTATATCTTCGCTTGCTTTTCCATATGCTAATTTTATATTTTCTGCATTTCTATTTCTGCTTCTTTTGGCCTGGCTGTTGAGAAACCCTAAAACTTTAAGGTTAACCAAATATCTGGCATTACCTTTATCTGCATTCATATTATCAATCGCCATTTCTCTAATATTATCGCAGGATAGGTCAATAAGCATGGGGGAATCCTATAAATACGCAAGCGGAGTATTGCTTTTTCTCGCAGGAGCGTCATTTTCTTATAAATACAGAAAGCGCGCGATCTTCTGGCTGCTTGCTTCCGGATTAATTATCAGCCTTCTGTCTATTTACCAGTATGCCCTGGGCTTCCAGCACCTTACAAGCTATATCGCTGAACAAAAGATTTCCAGCTCTTTTATCCTAGATTATATCGCTCAAAAACGCACATTTTTCCCTTTCGTCACCCCCAATGCATTAGGCGGATACTTAGCCATGGTCTTACCTCTCACCTTAACCATCGGCCCTTTAATCTGGCTAGCTATCCCGTTATCAATGGCTTTATTTCTCACTAAGTCATTAGGCGCTCTGATAAGCCTATTGGGAGGGTTATTAATATTCTTTTATGCGCGGGGAGGGATCAAAAAAAGAAGGCTTTTTATCCTTTTGGCTGTATTAACGATTATTATATCAATATTTATTACCCGAGGAGCGATCGAAAAGAAACAGTTTACCCCAGCATTTTCAGCGTTAACCAGGTGGAATTACTGGATGGAGACAATAAAAATCATTGAAAAACATCCGTTTAACGGGGTAGGAATCGGAAATTTCAATCTTCCATCTTCCAGATACACCCATAACTCCTATTTACAAATCCTGGCGGAGACTGGTATTCTGGGGTTAGCTTCATTTTTATGGCTGGTTATTTATATTCTAAGGAAAGGTTTTAAAAGAATTAAAGATTCAGAAGACAATCAGCTTGCCGGCTTACTCTCATTATGCTGCATTTTCTTATTCCACAATGCCATCGATTTTTCGTTCTTCCTGCCGGAAATAAACACAATCTGGTGGCTGGCCCTGGGAATATTATCTTCATATCTAAGCGCGGACCGGCCTGATAAGCTTATCTCTTTTTCTTAAAGCGCGCGCAAAGTATTTCCTATCCGAAATGATTATTTTAATTACTTTCGGCCGAAACAGAAAAACATACCCCCATAGACATAAATCATAAAGAAGTATCGGGACAATATTCAAAATGAACCTGAAAAATCTCTCGTTCTTGAGCATAACGATGTACCTATTCTTGATTAAATCGCCAAACAAACGGTCGTTTAGATACCTGGCAGCCATTGGTTTATTTAATCCGCTCTCGGGGCGGCAAGATCCGCCGCGAGCATGATAAGCTACCGCTTCCGGGACATAATAAGACTTCCACCCGAGCTTGTTTGCGCGCCAAGATACGTCTAAATCCTCGTAAAACATGCGTAAATCGGTATCCAGGTAATCCTGCCCTTCTTTAATCGACTCAAGCATCTCCCTGCGGTAGAATGCGGCACAACCGCTTGCGCCAAAGACAAAACCTGCTTCTGAAAATTTCCCTGTATCCGGCAAAGCATAACCTCTTTCTTTTGCCGTCCTATAATTAGTCAAAAATAACCCTGTGCTATCCAGTGTTTTTTTGTCTTTTCGCAATATTTTACCGCTAACCATGCCTATATCATCATTAAAGAAACCTTTCAAAGCGTTATGAATGAAATCGCCGGACAAAGACACATCATCATTAAGGCACAATATGAATTTTCCGCCGCTTGATTCTATTCCCTTATTCAAAGAGGCGCAATAATACAAATTAACTTTACTAGAATATATTTGCGCCCAAGGGTATCTTTCTTTTATCCTTCTAAAAAAAACAGGATTGAGGGAATTATCGATAATTATCGCTTCCCTGAAATCCTGTCTTTGAGACTCTAAAGAATCAAGGCAATCTGACAAATAATTGCCTACGCCGCAGGTGACTATAACTACGCTGACAAGCGCATTTGCATTATCTATCATCTTGAATTGCAATGGCACAGATTAAGATTCGGGTGGTTTTTCCGTATACGATTTTCTGCTGACTTTATAACTAGATTTTTGCGCAAGCCTGATACTCTTTTTCCAGGGTTTAACACCAGCCCCGGGCCGGGCCGGCTTTTCAGTCTTCTGCCAAGCTTTTGGCTGATCTTTCCTTTTAAGCCAACGCTTGGGATTATCCCGAAAATCCCTGCGCGGTTTTTCCTCTTGCGGCATTCCGGCTAATCCTTTGCGCTTCATATAGCTATTCGTGCGCCGGCCGCCTTTATAGGTGCCGGGCTTTCTAAAAACCGGGGTAAACCAAACCTTATCCGGCCCTGCCGCTTCCTTAGCCCTGCGTCGGGCAAAGGCCTTAATTTCCAACCGTTTTCTTACTTTCAATTCATGCGCCTTTTTCGCTTCTTCTTTGGAACGCGCGGCGCTTACATTAAGCGCTCGCCCCATGAATTCTTTACCGTTAAGCGCGGATATCGCGGCGCTAGCTTGCTCATCATCAGGCATCTCCACAAAACCAAATCCTCTGGATTTAGGAGCTTTTTTTTGCTTCTCCATCACAATCGCTGCGGAAAGAACACTCCCAAAACCTTCAAAGAGCTTTTTTACATCAGCTTCGGCAGCCTCAAATGACAAATTTCCCACAAAAATATTCATCTTGATTTGTCCTGTTTCTTCTTAGATTTTTTCTTGAATTTAACCGCCAGGCATAACACATCCGCTAAAGGGGCTAATTTCCCATTTTCATATGGAAATTCTTTGCAGTGGCGCGGTTTCAGATTATAATCGACTTTGTGAATAGCGCATAATCCCTCGGGGGTAAGAAAAGAACAGCGCTCATCCTCAACACTCGTGCCAACCCGGTAACCAGAAGGATAATCATCATCTTTCTCAAGATGAAAGAAATCTCCCCCTTTTAATCCCAGGGATAATATTTTCTTGGCTTCATCCAGATCCACCCAAGCCCCAAAGTTACAGCAAGCGTGCTGCTGGCTGCATTTAACGCAATCAATCTTCCTGGTTCTTCTTTTAGGCTTCATTATAAGTGAAAATAGGGTTCGGCACTATCAATGCCGAACCCTATTCGTTTTTCCAGGTTATAACTTGACGACCTTGGTCGCCTGCTCACCTTTGGGCCCTTGTTCGATTTCAAACTCGACTTGCTGGCCTTCAGCTAAAGATTTATATCCTTCACCCTGAATAGACGAATGATGCACAAACACATCTTTGCCATTCTCCGGCGTGATAAAACCATAACCTTTTTGATCACTGAACCACTTTACTGTTCCTTTTGCCATTGTTTACTTCCTCCTTTTCTTATAATTATAGTAAAATCTTCCAGAAATCTGCCTCGCTTCTACCTGATAGATTCTACAAAATCTAACCGGACAAACAATGACAGCGATAAAAAAACCGCAAGGCTAGTTTCCTAATCCTTACGGCCTAAGACTTCTAATCTTTACTACAAAATTATGATAGCACATTTTTACAATAAGTCAACAAGAATAAATAAAATAAACAGCCCCGGGTTTTTAACCCGGGGCTGCAATTAAAACTCTTAGCAATGATGATTAGAACTTATAGCGTAACGTGGCTGAACCATAAACCCCGACAAACTGATCCCTCACTTCTGCATCACATCCACCAATTATCGAGACATCATTCTTAAAGTCAAAAGATAATTTACCGCCAAGATTAACACCGTTCTTTGCGGATTTAGTACCATTAGAGCTAAATGATCCTCCACCACCGGTAAATGTCGAGGTAACCGCCATGGCATCATTGATAAAATCATAGAGCCATTTCACGTGAACTTCCGGAGTAAAATTACCCCATTTATATTTTAACGGAGAGGAAATCCTAGCGCCTA
>JAQUOO010000020.1 GCA_028717055.1 Candidatus Omnitrophota bacterium
CCAAACCCAACCAGCGTGTGCCCAAAACATTTTCGGGGCTGCCTGCCGGAATGACTGCTCCGGTTTTAAACCAAGTCGGATTCATCAGTTTAGAAGTGATTTTGAAAGTTCCAACAGGAGTGGAATTGTTCTTTCCCGTCGATACTATATAAGTCTTGATTATTTCTTCATCACTTTTTAAAATAAGGATATTCTGCGACTTATCCACCAGAATACTGAAAGGAGCATTCCAAATTTTAATCTTTTTCCCCGGATTAATTATATCGCTGCTCAAGCTATTGCTCTTCTTAATCAGATCTGTCGTGGTCTTGAACTCCCGGGCAATTTTATTCAAAGTATCCCCGGATTTTATTTCATAAAGCACGCTTTTAGGAGTCATGACGGGAGAAAATAAAAGTCTTATGTTAACATCATCAATCGTTCTCTGCCAGCTCATGACATCACTTGAATTAGAAAAATCACTGACGAGCTTCTGATAAACCGACCTAGCCCCCAACAAATCCCCTTTTGCCTGCAGGCTTTTTGCTTCATTCAACAAAGATTGCGCTCTCGATGAATCCTTTTGTCCGGCAAGAAAGTTCCTTCCGCTTCTAAGAATAAGGGGAACGACCAAAATCAAGAGTAATAATATTACGCCGGATAGCATGAAAATCTTTTTATTCACTGCGCACTTCCTTTCCTATAAATTAATTACGCCTTGCTTGGGCATTGCTCATTTTCTAACGCGCCAGTACCGCTATAAGAACACCGACCAAAAAACCCCCAATTACTTCCAGCGGCGTATGGCCGATGAGTTCACGCAAACGTCCGTCGTGAATCTTGCCCTTCCAGTAAATATCGTCGGTTATCTTATTTAAAATGCGCGCCTGTTTTCCGGTTGCCCGGCGTACACCTTGGGCATCGAACATAACCACAATCGCAAATGACGCGGCTAAAGCAAAATAAGCGCTGTCAAAACCATAATCCAGGCCTACCGCGGTAGCCAAGCATGCTGCGCCAGCTACATGGCTCGAAGGCATGCCTCCGGTGCCAACAAATAAGCGAAAATCAAACTTCCTTTTCTGCACAACACCGATAAAAACCTTTAAAGTCTGGGCAATTAACCATGCCGAGAGAGTGGTAAGAAAAATCTTATTCCGGGATAGCTGGGCTAGGATTTCTATCATTATTTTCGGTTTAAATATGAAATTTCGTGCATTAAACTTACCTCCTATCTTTCTGCCTTTTCCGGTTTGCTTAAAACCGCGAAAGAAAGGAAAAATATTCTGAATCAGGGCTTGCGCAGAGAAAACAAGGATGGTAGCCGCTTCTGCCTGCTTATAACGCAATATTATATAATCAGCACTTCAAATTGCAAGCCTTTTCTCGTCTCTGCCTGATTTCGGGTAAAAAATGAAGTTAAAAGTAGGTGTTTTTGGTTAGATTTCACCTATCATCACGTCTATTATATTAGAAGGAGGAAAAACATGTTAGCCAGGGCATTAAGTTTCGGGATTCACGGTATAGAGGCCTACTCTGTAGAAATTGAAGTAGATATTTGCCGGGGACTGCCTGCAATAAATGTAGTGGGATTACCGGATTCCGCGGTAAAAGAAAGCAGAGAAAGGGTAAAAAGCGCAATTAAAAATTCCGGCTTTAGCTGGCCATCCGAAAGGATTACTATAAGCCTAGGGCCATCCGGGATTAAAAAAGAGGGCGCTTATTTTGATCTGGGGATTGCCTTAAGCATACTGGCGGCAACAGAACAGATAAACAGCTCAAGATTAGCTAATTATTTTGTCTTAGGAGAACTGTCCTTGGATGGATCGCTTCGGCCGCTGCGAGGAATACTTCCGATAGCTATAGCGGCAGCAAAATCTTCCTGTAACAAACTAGTTATCCCGGCCCAAAATGCCAAGGAAGCCGCGATTGTATCTGGAGTATCCACATTCGCGCTCAAAACCTTACGGGAAACTGTAGAATTTTTGAATAATCCGGATGGCTTTAGGCCCCTGGAACCTGAATTGTTGAATTTATCTCAAAAAGGCTTTTACAGCGTAGACTTCTCGGATGTTAAAGGCCAATTTATGGCAAAGAGAGCCATAGAAATAGCCATAGCCGGGGGCCACAATATTCTGATGGTTGGCCCACCCGGAAGTGGTAAAACCATGCTCGCAAAAAGAATTCCCACAATTATGCCGGACATGACTCCCGAAGAAGCGCTGGAAGTGAGTAAAATTCATTCGGTTGCCGGTTATCTGGTGAATAAAGACGGGGTCATAACTACCCGCCCCTTCCGCTCACTTCACCATACTATCTCCAACGCAGCTCTTGTGGGCGGCGGCTCAATACCCATACCGGGAGAAATAAGCCTGGCGCATGAAGGCGTGCTTTTTCTGGATGAACTTCCGGAATTTAGACGCGATTGCCTCGAGGCCTTGCGGCAACCGCTAGAAGATCGCTCAATTCGCATATCGCGGGTATTCAAATCTTTGGTATTTCCTGCCTCTTTTGTTTTGGTCGCCGCGATGAACCCTTGTAAATGCGGCAATTATCATAACAATAAAACTTCCTGCCGCTGTTCAACATCACAGATCCACGCCTATCGCTCTAAAATATCCGGCCCATTATTGGATAGAATAGACATCCATATAGAAATTCCGGCGACAAAATATCAGGAGTTAAGCGGAAACCTGCCTGCGGAAAGTTCCGCGCAAATCAAAACAAGAATAAATAAAACCCGCGCGATCCAAGTTGAAAGATTTAAAAACGAAGGTATTCTATGTAATGCTCAAATGAGTTGTAAACAGGTAAGAAAATTTTGTATGCTAGGCAAAGAGGAAAATGAATTGTTAAAAATGGCGATGTCTGAATTAAATTTCAGCGCGCGGGCCTATGACAAAATACTGAAGATATCAAGAACCGTTAGCGATCTCGCCGGATCAGAACAAATAAAAACAGATCATCTTGCGGAAACAATTCAATACCGATCCCTGGATAGAGATTTTTTCGCTTAGAACAAACGATTATTTAATCCAGAAAGGATTGCTCCGGTTTCAATAAGCATTTCTCTCAATAACATCAATAAGCTGCTCTAATTCCACCGGCTTGGCTATAAAGGGATGCCCGCCGATAACACCGCTGTTTGCTTCTACCTCCTCCTTTTTGGCCACCGCAGTTAAAAACACAATAGGTATATCTTTGGTATCTTCATCGCACTTCAACTGAAACGCTACCTCGCTACCGTCCATATCCGGCATTAAGATATCTAACAAGATTAAATGCGGCTTGAATTCTTTGGTGGCGGAAAAACCGAGCAATCCGCTATTCTCCACCCTAATTTCATATTTTCCGGTTTTTTCGAGATTCCATTTTATCAATTTTGTAAAATTTTCTTCATCATCAATAACCAATATTCTTTTCCTGTCCATCTTTGGTTTCCCTCCTTCTATAATCCTTAAGGGGAATTAATATATTTTATAAGAACCATTTTGCCAGCGGTAATCTTGCTATCCGCTGCATCACTCGGCTATTTTTAAGATAACTGTCACTTTAGCCCCATGGCCGAATCTGCTTTCTGCGTATATAATCCCTCTGTGCATATGAATTATGTTCTTGGTTACGGACAACCCTAAACCTACTCCACCGGTTAAACCTTTTGTGGTGAAAAATGGTTCGAATACTTTTTTCAGATTTTCTTCAGGAATGCCGACGCCAGTATCTTCGATTTCAACTACTACAACCTTCTCTCCAATCATAAAATAACCTTCTTCTCTTCTGCTTGTCCCGTTTTCTATCCCCTCTAGCTTTTTACCGTAACTACGGATCGTAATATTGCCGCCTTCAGGCATGGCTTGAATCGCATTCAAAAATATATTAACGAACACTTGTTCTAATTTGTTTCTATCGGCCAGCACCTTGGGAACGTCTTTTTTGATTTCCGGTATGATATCAATATTGCTGGATTCAAACTTGATTCTTACCAAACTTAAAGAGCTTTCTAGAATAGAATTTATATCTTCCGGCCTCAGATCCAGATTCGTAAATCTGGAGAAATCTAAAAGGGTATTTATAATCTTATCTGCCCTTTTTACACTGTCTTTGAGCATGGTTAAAGTTTCAAAGACATCTCCTTCTTTAGCTGGTATCTTATTTTCCAAGTAATTAACTCCCTGCAATATTATTCCCAGAGGGTTCCTTACTTCATGCGCTACCCCGCTAGCCAACTGGCCTATAGTGTTCAATTTTTCTGCTTGGATAACCTGATTCTGCATCTCTTTTAATCTGGTATACGCCTTTTTAAGCTCATCTTCCGCTTTTTTGCGCTCGGTAATGTCTTGTAATGTCTCGATAGCAGCTATTAACTTTCCTTCGGTGTCGTATATAGGCGCGGCATCAAATACTATATACCTGTCTTTACCGCCTAATTTAGAGTACCAGTCCTCTGCGTGCAAACCGTTGGGTATAAGCGTGGAACCCCGATAGACCTTATAAAACTTATCCAAATCAACAAAACTATTATCAATAACTATATCGGCAACGCAAGGACGCTGGTGGCTATAAAAAGCCTTCCAGTGGCCGCTGGTACCCAGCAAATCTTTAGCTTTCGTGCCGGTAAGCTCTTCACAGGCCACGTTCCAATAAAGAACTTTATGTTGAGAATTAATAACAAAGGTAGCAACAGCGGAATTCTGAATTATGGACTCTATAAGCTTGTCTTTTCCCCAAAAATCTTCATCTTTCTTAACTTGTTTGTTAAAGTCCGGAGGCTCCATCTTCGGGATTATAGGGGTTGAGCCAGCATCAATATTACCCACAACATTATTGCGCCTTTGGGCTAACCCCTTTAATTGTTGCTCTACTTTTTCCCGCTCTTTGATAAGTTCCTGTATGAGATTTACACTACAGCCGCCTATCACTTCAACACCCGCGGGTTTGCTCAGCATAAGCTCTTCCTCAATCTGAGCTTTTCCCGTAGAATTGAATATACAATTAAGCCCTGCCTTGTTCATAAACTCCCTATAATCAACCGCTGTCGGGATATTTAAGGTTTTGGCTAGCTTGATTCCAGGGGCATCTTGATTAAAATCAACCACACCTATAATGGTTATTTTTTCGATTTTGGAAAATAACTCTACAAGCGCTCTTCCGCATTTTCCCGCCCCAATTATGAGTATTTTAGCTTTTTCTGCCATTATTTATTTTTTAGAAAATCCCGAGCGGCTGTTTTGCTTATATATACCTGCCTCATATTCGGCGAAAACTAGACGACGAAACCAAAGTTTAAATCCACGGAAGCCGGGCAAAACCCTGAAGAGACTTTTAGTTGCAATGGAAGGATGATAAAAAAATCTCGGCTGATAAGAAAATCGGAATTACAGTTGCATGGAGAGACTCCGGATATTTCAGGCTCAGGTATCGCCATCGGCATAATCTCTATTCCTTTAACACAAAACTTAAAAAGCGCATAGAAATATTTTTTGTGGATATACCGAGATTAATCTTCATTAAACTCTGTATTTAAATATGCGCTATTCAACAATATGCTTGTGTTTATACACCAAATCCGCGGGAAAATCAAGTATTTTGGCGGCAGGAGAATTATATCACAAACTGACCCGACAAAATCAATGTTTCAGGGCGTATAAAATAAATCCTTTATTTTCATACAAGAAATCGATTCTTTTTAAATCGGGCGAGCGATAAAATAATTTATATATTAAGGGCGCATCCTTGCCGTTAGCGCCCTTGCCCATGGTAAAACTACGATTTGAATATTGTGAATATGCAAATGCGTAATCCGGCCTCTTGGCAACCAAAATATGGGTTACGCCATACTCCTTGCAAAAAAACCATAGCGCCTCTTCATCATAAGAGCTGAAAATTTTAGCCACCGTTATAATTCTTTTGATTATTTCCGGGCTCTCCAGGAGGCCGTCGGTTATTGTCGGACGGTTGCAATATGTCTGAATGGAATAACCCTGCCCCCAATCGCAAAGTATCACGGAGTTTTCCGAAGTCAACCTATTTACTGCCAGAATAGATTGCTTTAATTCGGCATCCATACCGGCATACTTAAATCTTGTACTGGCCAGTCTCCAGGCATCACACCCTGTTTTAATAAAGATTATAACCAAAAGACCCAGCAAAATCTTTTTTATTACCCCCCTGTGGTTGTAAAAAATAAAAATCAGGCTTTCTCCCAAAGACAAGGCGATTAAGGGCCCCAAGATTATCTTGAGCCTCGAAAAAAACAGGGTGAGCGCGAGAAAAAGGATTATGAAAAACTGCAAAATAAATTTTTGCGGATTAAATTGTTTTCTAAAGCAGGCATATAAATAAAAAATGGCGAATATTCCTGAAAGGGACAGGAAATTAGCTCCCGATAGCCCTAAGATACTGACTCCTGACAATTCGTTTACGTAATAAATAACCCTGGAGAATTGACTAAAATCATACGGAAGATACAAACGCTGCATGAGAATCTCGAGAAAAGTCCAAAAATGCAGCAAGCCGGAATATGCCGGAGTTTGGATCAGGCTAAATGCGGAAAATAATAGCAGGATACCTGCCCCGGAAATAATAATTTTCATCCGTTCATTGCCAAGCAAATCTCGGCGTTTAAAACAAAGATAAACGATAATGATAAGATAGGCAATTAAGAATAAAGCATACAGCCTCCAAACCCAGGAAGCTAACATCAAGCAAAAAAGGGATGCCCCAAAATAGTAAATTAACCGCGGCTTGCCGTTCTTTTCTCCAAAGGCCATAATAAAGAATAGTAAACTCATAAAAAGTAACGGCACAGCCAATACTTCATATCTATACATATAACAGAATGTCCTGTGCAGATAAGCGGGGATAATCGCGGATAAAAATGCGGAAAGAAAGGCTATTACTTTCTTATTTCTATAAATCTCCAACGATAAAAAATAAACGGGGACGCAAATCAAAGAGCTAAAAAAAGCGGCAAAAATCAGCAAAGATTCATTAAGCGGAATTTGCCTAAAAACATTTAAAAACCTGTGAAAAGCTGCTCCTGCATAGTAAAGCCCGACGGGGAGAAAATTTCTTATGTTCTTGCCTTCAGGATAAATACTCAAACGATCAATTATAGGCACGGACCCCTTTTGAATAACCGATTCGGTCATGCGATAATTGAAGGCGCTGTCAGAAACAAACTCAAGAGCATAGCTCTTAGAAGGCGTCATTCTCAATAAAAAAGATACCGATAAAATAAAACTAAACAGTAAAACGCTCTTACTAATAATCAAAATTCTTCGCATTTATATTCCCTTAGGATGTATTCCCGATCGGCCCTATCACTTTATTTATATATAATATAACACAAGTGAATAGTTACAACTATGTTATTTTCAAATAGTTCCAAGCACAGCCTTTATTCATTATAACCATTGCTTGAACCTAGCGATTATAACCCAAGAGAAATTCTAGGCGTTTAAAGACTTATGAACTAATAAGGAGATTTTACCGGGGCCGTAAGAAAATGAACTGCCTGCGGACGACGAGAATAAATTACTTTTAATACTGCTGTAGGACAAAATTCTTCCATTCGGCTTCAAAATCCTGGAAGCTAATAAAATTGAATGACTTTAATAGGGCCTTTTTCCAATATACCCCATCGCGAAGCAGCCGGCTGAAACCAAGAAAATCTTCCTTTCCTTTCTCGCTAAGAAGAAAAACAATCACCGAAGCTGCTTCTGAATAAAAAACTCCGGGTTCCATGTTTTCATCCGGTTTAGCCACGCCAGAGAGCGCATCAAGCCCAACATGCTTGTTTTGTTTGATTAGCTCCTTGGCTTTTTGTAGGCGTAAATTAAGGCTACTCTGCTCCTGAGAACTGGCGACCCCTTCATCGATCCAGAGAGGAAGCTGAATGTTCTTACCTATGAATTCACGAAAGATTATGTGCGTCATCTCATGCGGAAGGATGGAATCAAAAAATCCGCTTTGCCCCACATATGTTTTAATTACCCGGCTGTTTACGGAAACTACCGCTCCTGCCCAGGAAGAATTCTGGGTTTCTCTCTGGAACTCGCCGGCATTCCTGTAAAGATAAATTTTGGCGCGATTCTCCCAGCTCCAGAAATCAAATCTGCGGTAACCAAGGTCATCAACTATGCTGTTATAATAAAATTCGGCTTTGCTAATCAAGTCATCGACTAGCGCCGGCTGAACGTTCTGATGATAAATAATGAAATGTTGGGATTTATTGATCTGCCAGGAAGGCTTTGTTATTTCGGCCTGGGCGATGCCAGGGGAAAAACTAAGAATCAAAATAACAAGTGAAAAAATGCTGTTTATAAAAGCAACGACCTTTCTCTGATTTCCTGTCCGGGGTTCTCCTGGTATAACCATCCTTATGAAATAATCCTATGGGGTAAGAACTTCAATGATAACACTGCTTTCGCCGGTTAGGCCTTTTTCATCTTTTACCGTAAGTTTTGCGGTATATTGGCGGGGTTTTCCGTAAGTCGTGCTCCAATAACTATTGGCGGGATTCTTCTTAGCAGAGGTATCTCCGTCGCCAAAATCCCAGATATAAGAAACTATCCTGCCGTTGGGAGAATGGGATTTTGAACCGTTGAACTGAACAAACAGTGGAGAATACCCCTTAGACGGCTTGGCAATAATTACCGCTACAGGAGACTTAGGCGGCTTCTCCTTTTCAATTGCCTGTTCCGGTTTGGATATTTTTTCTGCGGGTTTTTGCACATCGGCTTCGGGAACCGCTTGTGGCGCAAGAGCGGGGGCAACTTTCTCAGGAGCCAATACTTCCTGGCTTTCCACCTTTGGCTTCTCAACCGGAACTTCTTCCTTAACCGGTTCTTTAACTTCGGGGGGCAGCTCGACTTTCTTATTTACCTCGGGTGCGGCCGGCTCGGGTTTCTGCTCTGTTGAAACAGCAGGTTGTTCCTTGCCTAAATCTTCCTGAATATAAGCACTTAATTGTTCTTTTAAAGCCTTTGTGCGCGCCTTTTCAATCTTATATTCAGCATCTTCTTTTTTATCTACATACTCCTTGTATTTCGGATCATGATTATACTTATAGTCATTTATCGCGATGGAAGGCAGCCAAAATATGCCAAGGACAGCTCTAGCGATGAAAACCGGCGGATCAACAAAATTCTGTTTAAACCGGTTTTCAATATAGCCCATTTTCTTATAATATCTTTCGACTTCCACTCTCCGTCTTTTAAAGCGCTCCCAGGCAAGCTTTTCATCGGGCACAGAATTATTCTTTCCAATGGTGTACTCCGGAATTACCCTGTCATATCTGGCGACTACAAAACCATTGTTATAGGGTGTTTCGCCTTTTTTTACACTATAAGTAGAGCAACCGGAAAGAAATAAAATGGCCAAAGGTATGAAAAATAAGGTTTTCTTCATTTTAGCTAAGAAGTAAGGACGCAGAACTTAAAATCATAATTAAAAGTCAAATTTTCTACTTTTAATTTGCTTTTTTTACTTTACACTACTTGTTTAATTGATTTAAGATATGATACTACTTTGGAGAAGGCATGTCAATTAACATTATAACCGGGAATAAATCGTCCTCAACACCAAAGGTATTGGCTTAATCGGAGGGTTCTTAATTCTCAAGCCTGACCTGTAGGTCAAATCAGCCATTTGCCTTGACCAAAGGACCTCGGCTTCAAGCACTATTTCTTCGCCATTATCGGGAATCTTGAGGCATAGAATTATAGGCGTATTCAAAGGCAACTTCTCGGAGCTGATTACACCAAGCCCTTGAGAACTGATATCATGAGTACACCTTGAATCGAAACATTCTATATCTAATTTGGTATATTTTATGGGGATAGTAATAAGGAAACGGACTGACTTTCGTTTGTCTTGAAGATAGTTTTCCGACATCGAATCGCCCCTCCTCCCCAGCCGCCCCGAATATAATTATCTTTTCGACTACGCATAACTAGTATGCCTAGGTTTAGAGCCGGTTTCAAGACTATATTTGATTTTTTAGAAAGCGCTTTCTTCAGGATTTTTTTCGGGCGAATTCGCCGATTATCGGCAACTCAAGATATTCCCCTTGATAGGCTTTGATCATGAGGATAATCCAAAGAATTATTTCTATTATACCCACCAATGTTATGATTCTAAATCCTACTAATGGCAGGAATCCTGCCACAACACCCGCCATAAACAAAAACCCGAATACTATGATCGACTGCAGAGCATGGAACCGCACGAATTTATTCTCTTTTTCCAAAATATAGAAGATGAGGCCGGTAATAAAACCGAAAAGATAGCTTAAGACTGCGGCTATATTCGCCTCCATCCCGAGGCTGGATTTTCCCTGGCTTACGTGCTTCATATCTATCCTCCGTTTATCAAGATTTAATCAACGCCAGAGCTTCTGAGCGGGTTTTCTCACTTTCTTTAAAGATCCCGCGCACGGCCGAAGTAACTGTTAATGTCCCGGGTTTTTTCACCCCCCGCATGGACATACAAAGATGCTCTGCTTCAAGAACCACCATCACCCCCAGAGGTTTTAATTTAGACATGATAATATCGGCAATCTGCGTAGTCAAACGTTCCTGCACCTGCGGCCTACGCGCTAAAATATCAACCACCCGGGCGAGTTTACTTAACCCCGTAACCCTTCCGTTTCTGGGTATGTATGCTATACTGGCCTTACCGATAAAAGGCAAAAGGTGGTGTTCGCATACCGAATACAAAGGAATTCCCTTGAGCAAAATAATTTCATGATGTTTTTGATCGAGAATAACTTCCAGTTCTTCTTCGGGATCAAGCTTGATTCCGGCAAAGATTTCTTCATACATCTCGGCCACACGCTTAGGAGTTTCTAAAAGATCCTTCTTCTTAGGGTCTTCGCCGATTGCTTCCAATATGTCGCGTATTGCCTTTTCGATCTTTTTCTTATCCATGTTTCTCCTTATTTGCCTATGCAAAACTCTGAGAATATTTTATCCAATAAATCTTCAGAAAATCTCTTTCCTAACATTTCATCCAAAGCCTCTACCCCTTCCTTGATCCCTTGAGCGATGAATTCGGCAGATAAGTTATTATCTAATGAACTTTGCGCCTGCGCAATAGCAATCTTTGCTTTTTGTAGCGCCCGGATATACCTTAAATTTGCCACCAGTAATGACTCCGAACTAACGATACTCCCACCATATACTAAATCCGCAATCATTTCTTCCAATTTATCAATATTTTTTGTTTTTTTGGCCGAGATCCCGATAATATTCTGAAAAGACTTCTCCAGTTTCTCTCGCTCGATTTTTTGTTTAAGGTCGATTTTGTTGATCAAAACAATCGCCTTTTTTTTCTTCAATCTGGAGATTAAAAATAGGTCTTCCCTGGCTAACCGCCTGCTTCCGTCAAATATGATCAAAACTAAATCCGCCGCAGTAATATGTTCCTGAGAACGCTTTACCGCTTTCTTCTCCACCAAATCCCGCGGTTCCAGGATTCCGGCTGTATCGACGATCCGGACAGGAATACCCTTAATATCAATTATCTCTTCTATCGCATCGCGGGTGGTTCCGGCAATATGAGTTACAATGGAACGCTCTTCCTGGAGCAAAGCGTTTAAAAGCGATGATTTCCCGACATTGGGCTTGCCGCAAATAACCACATGTATACCTTCCCGAAGCATCCTGGCCAATTTTGAACCTCTGATTAATTCTTCTAACCCTTTTTCTATTTCGACGATTCTATTCGAGATTGACTTTAACCCGGAGATTGATATTTCTTCCTCCGGAAAATCAATGCTCGCTTCTAATTCCACAAGAATGCCCAATAAAGATTCCCGGTGCTTATTTATCCTCCCGGACAAGCCTCCTCTTAACTGCTCAATCCCCATTTTTAAAGCCGAATCTGTCCTGGCGCGGATTATATCCAGGACTGCCTCAGCCTGGGTCAAATCAATCCTGCCGTTTAAAAAGGCGCGTTTAGTAAACTCTCCCGGCTCAGCCAGGCGAGCCCCCTGATCCAAAACTAAATTAAGCGTATCCCGTAAAGCCACAATCCCGCCATGACAGTTTATCTCGGCTACATCCTCTCTGGTGTAAGATTTCGGGGCGCGCATAACAGTCAGGATAACCTCATCGATAACTTTACCATCTTTAACAATAGTGCCATAATGCGTAGTGTAGGTTTTAAAACCCGACGGCTTCTTTCCTGCCGCGGGGATGAATACCTTATCGCAGATACTTAACGCTTTTTGCCCGCTTAAACGCACTATTCCTATACCGCCTTCGCCTATGGGAGTCGAAATAGCTGCAATTGTATCGCCAGGATTATGATTTATCATTTCTAAACTCGCCCACTACGAATAATGAACCGGTGATTAAAATTAAATCTTCTTTCCGGGAAATCTTTAAAGCCAATTTTTTAGCTTCTCTTACGCTTTCGGCAACATAAACCTCTTTACCCTTAAAATATTTTTTAAGAACCTGCGTATTGGCTGCACGCGGAGTATGGGCTTGAGTCAGAATAACCGCGTCTGCCAAAGCATAAAATTGCCTGGTTATGCCTCGTATATCTTTATCGCTAGATATGCCTAGCACAAGAATAAGGCGCTGATAGCGGAATCTATCCCTGACTGTTTGGCTTAAAACTCCCGCGGAGGCGGAATTTTGCGCGCCATCAAGGATAATAAGCGGGCTTTTACCCACAACCTCGCATCTACCTGGCCACAGAGTATTATAAAGCCCGCTCTTTACAGAATCAATACTGACCTTAGCTCCAAACGAACGTAAAGATTCAATTGCCCCCAAAGACACAGCGGCATTCATTATTTGATGCGCGCCGATTAGTCTTATTTTCAGATTCTTATACTCTCTGCAGGGAGTAATAACTTTAAAATTGTTTTCGGTGCCGGCATATTTTATATCTCTTCCTGCAACCAGCAATTTCGCTTTTTCTTTTTTACACTTATTTCTGATAACAGCCAGCGCTTCCGGCGCTTGTGGAGCGCTGATTACCGTTGATTCCTGGCTTTTTATGATCCCGGCTTTTTCCGAGGCTATTTTACTTAAGGTATGCCCGAGTTTATCCATATGCTCATAACTTAGAGGGGTTATTACGTTAACTAACGAATTAACTGCATTTGTAGCATCCAGCCTCCCCCCTAATCCGGTTTCCAAAACAGCAAAATCAACGTGTTCTTCTTTAAAATAAACCAGGGCGATTATGGTGCAGATTTCAAAATAGGTAAGCGGACCGTATTTTGAAACCCGGTTATACTTTTCGATTGCAAGACTTAACCTGAAAACTAATTCCGCGAATTTACGCTTAGGGATCATCCCGGAAAAATCTTCTTTTTCTGCAAAACCGGGCTCAAGAATTCTAATCCGCTCTCTAAAATCTACTAAGTGCGGAGAAGTATAAAGCCCTGCCCGGTAACCCGCCTCTCTTAATATATAGGCAATAAACGCTGAGGTTGAACCCTTTCCCTTGGTTCCGGCTATATGGATGGATTTTAAGAAGCTTTCCGGATTATGAATTGTATCCAGAAAAAACTGGACGCGTTTTAAACTCAGCGCTTTTTTATAGGGATATTTGGAAAGCTTTTCATAATTAATGCGGGATTCCAGATACCGAAGTGCTTTAAGGTAAGACATTTCATCAGTGCCTAAAGTGGCGGATGCCCGTAGTAACCATGGCAATCTTATATTTATCGCAAGCCTGGATAATTTCTCCGTCGGCAATCGAACCTCCGGGTTGGATTATCGCCCGGACTCCTGCCTTATGCGCCCAAAGGATGGCGTCGGGTTTAGGGAAGAAAGCGTCGGAAGCCAAGCAGGAATTTACGCTTAGCTTATTGCTTTTTTTCTTGGCAATCATTACGGAATCTACCCGCGACATTTGTCCTGCGCCAATACCAACTGTCCGGGTCCCTTTAACCAAAACAATGGCATTCGACTTTACATGTTTAGCTACTTTCCAGCCAAAAATCAGGCTTTC